>JAUNLL010000084.1:0-2099 GCA_030532275.1 Peptoniphilus sp.
ATGAAATCCACCGAAGTTTTTGAGAGTGGAAGAGAATATATAGGGAATTTTATAGGAGCAAAATCATCCAATGAAGTAGTCTTTGTAAGAAATGCAACAGAAGCGCTTAACTTGATTGCATATTCCTGGGCGCTTAACAATTTAAAAGAAGGCGACGAGATCTTAATTTCCATAATGGAACACCATTCAAATTTGGTTCCTTGGCAAGTTGTATCTGAAAAAACCGGTGCCAAGCTAAAGTATCTGTATTTAAATGACGAGATGCAAATAGATGACGATGAATTTGCTTCTAAATTAAATAAAAACACAAAAATATTGTCCATAACTGCAGCATCAAATGTAGTGGGAACAATGCCCAATGTAAAAGAATACATTTCAAAATTAAAAGAATACAACGAAAATGCTATTGCCATAGTTGATGCAGCTCAATTCACACCACACAACAAGATGGATGTGCAAGAGCTGAATTGTGACTTCATGGTATTTTCAGGTCATAAAATGCTTTCCTCACTGGGCATCGGAATTCTATACGGAAAAGAAGATATTCTAAATTCCATGGAACCTTTCTTATACGGTGGAGATATGATTGAATACGTACATGAAGATAGATCTACTTTTCTTAAATCTCCACAGAGATTTGAAGCAGGCACAGCTAATGTAGGAGGAGTTGTTTCTTTAGTATCTGCAATTAAATATATGGAGAGTATAGGTATTGATGAAATAAAGGAATATGAGAGTAAGTTATGTAAGCACGCTTATGATGAGATGGTAAAATTAGACTTCTTAGACATATATACAACACCCGTAGAAGAAAGATCTCCCTTAGTAGCCTTCAATTTTAAAGGTGCTCATCCTCACGACGTAGCGTCAATTCTTGACAACTATAAAATTGCAGTTCGCTCCGGACACCATTGCGCACAACCTCTTCACAGAAAATTGGGAATTAACTCATCTTGTAGAGCATCCTTTGCCTTTTATAACACCTTTGAAGAGATAGATGTATTTATTGAAAAATTAGATGAAGTTAGGAGGATAATGAAAATTGAATCTTAATGAAATTTACACAGAAGTAGTACTTGAGCAAAGTAGAAACAAAAAAAACAGAAGAGATTTAGATGATCCCACGGTTAAGGAGTTAGGACATAATCCCTCTTGCGGAGATGAAATCACTCTTCAATTAAAATTGGATGGAGATATCATAGAAGATGCATCCTATGTAGGTTCAGGATGTGCCATTTCACAAGCATCTACATCTATAATGATCGATATAATCAAAAAAATGAAGTTATCAGATGCGGAAAAATTAGCTGATAAGTTCATATCTATGGTAAAGGGCGAAATAACCGATGAAAATGAATTGGATGAACTTGAAGATGCAGCTATTTTTGAAAACATTAAAAACCTGCCCGCCAGAGTAAAATGTGCGGAATTACCTTGGTACACTTTAAAAAATGTAATAAAAGAACAAAACCTTAATTAGAAAAGGGTGATTTTATGAAATTATCAACAAAGGGAAGATACGGTCTTATGGCAATGCACAGATTGCTCCAAAACTACGGAAAAGGCCCTATGCCCATCAGCGATATTGCTAAAGAAGAAAATTTATCAGTGGCTTATTTGGAACAATTATTTTCATTGCTCAAAAAAGCAAATTTAGTTAAATCAAGCAGGGGAGCCTTTGGAGGATATGAATTAAGTCGTGATCCCGAGGAAATAAAAATAAGTGAAATACTAAATGCTCTTGAAGGTAATATTGCGATTTCTTGCTCCGTTATGGAGGAGATAGCTGAATGCAAGAACATAAGCGTATGCGCTACAAAGGATATACTTGATAAAATTCAAATAAGAATTGACGAAGTTTTGGATTCCGTTACACTTGCAGATATGTGAGGTTTTTATGAATATATATTTAGATAATTCAGCAACTACAAAAATAAAGGATGAAGTATTTTCCGCAATGGAACCCTTTTTAAGAGAAAATTACGGAAATGCTTCCTCAGTCTACTCCTTCGGAAAAATAGCAAGGGGCAAAATTGAAGAATCCCGAGATAAAATTGCAGAAACCCTAGGGGTAAAAAGCAATGAGATATTCTTCACAT
>JAUNLL010000084.1:2109-4156 GCA_030532275.1 Peptoniphilus sp.
ATCCGATAATTGGGCTATTAAAGGTTCTGCCTTTGCAAATATCCACAGAGGAAAAGACATCATAACCACTGAAATTGAGCACAAGGCTGTATTGGAGAGTTTTGAATATCTGAAAAAATTCGGATTCAACCCAATATATCTGAAGTTGAATGAATCGGGAATAGTAAATGTTGATGATTTAGAGAAAGCATTGACAAAAGATACGATTTTTTTATCAATGATGTATGCAAATAACGAAATAGGAACCATCCAACCCATATCAAAAATATCAGCACTTACAAAATCGAGGGAAATACTTTTCCATGTGGATGGAGTTCAAGCCTTTCCCTATTTGGATATCAATTTAGAAAAATTAGGTGTGGATCTCTTCACAGCTTCAGCCCATAAGGTGGGTGGACCTAAGGGGATAGGACTTCTCTATATAAAAAAAGGTTCTAAAGTGGACAATTTCATTCATGGCGGCGCTCAAGAAATGGGCAAGAGAGCAGGTACGGAAAATGTGGCTGCTATTGTCGGTTTTGCAAAAGCTGTGGAAATTATGTCAAAAAACAGAGAAAACAATGTACTGAAAATTAAAAACATGAGAGATTTTATGTTAAATAAACTGCTGAATATCAAAGGTGTATATTTAAACGGGGATTTGACAAATAGAATCCCCGGAAATATAAATATATCTATTGAGGGAGTGGATTCGCAACTATTGTTGATGTTGCTTGACAAAAGAGGAGTAAACACGTCAAGCGGGAGTGCTTGCAACGCAGGAAGCATTAATCCCTCTCATGTTTTAAAGGCTATTGGCAGAAATGACGAATTGGCAAAAAATTGTTTGAGAATTACTATAAATGAAAATAATAATATGGATGAAATTATTGAAGCATCTGATATAATTATAGGTACAATAAACTCTTTAAGGGGATAATTTATGAATTCAATAAATTTTGATTCAACTGGATTAAGAGGTGCGATTCCCGATTTTGTACTTGTATTAGGAAGTTTTTTATTTATTTTTTTATTATTTTTATTGATATATTACTTAATAAATATCGGTAACAGATACATTGACAGACAAAAAAGAATAAATCTCAACTTGATAGTTATAATTCGAATATTTTCAACACTGCTTTTACTGTATCTTTTGAAAAACATATTTAATAAATTTCCTGTGCTGACGGATACTTTTTGGGCTATAATTTCTGCTATCGTTGTATCTTTCATGATAAATCCTATCGTCACATTCTTAGAAAAGAAAAATATTTCGAGAAAAATAGGCGTCCTATTAGTATATGTGACCGCTCTATTTATATTCTCTGTTCTGTTGTTTACAGTAATCCCAAAGACTACAATGGAATTATCAAATTTGATTACCAAGTCACAGGAAGTTTTTGAAGTTTTGGGCAATGAACTTGTAAAGATAAATAATTTCATAAATGAAATGTTCAGCTATGAACTTTTTTATAATTTCAATACCGAAGAAATTATAAAGTCGATACAAAACACAATCACGGATTTCATCATAGGATTACAATCCGATCTCCTAATGAGCCTAAGGGGAGTAGCGTCAGGAGTAGGAAGCTTGTTTACCAAATTAATGAGGATTGTGCTTGTATTTATCTTTACATTTTATTTCACAGTGGATAAGGATAAATTCAAAAATGGAATTATAAGAAATCTTCCTTACAAATACAAGGATGATATATTTTATGTATCTTCCAGAATAAATCAAGCCATGCTTGACTTTGTAAAGGGAAGAATGTTGATGGCCATTATAGTGGGATTTCTCACCATGGTATATCTGCTCATATTAAAGGTTGATTTTGCAATTGTAATAGGCTTTATTACCTGTATTGCGGACATCATACCCTACATAGGGCCTTTCTTTGGATTTTTACCGGCGGTGTTATTTGCATTTATCGATTCGCCGATTAAAGCAGTTTGGGTGGGTATATTATTTCTCTTGTTGCAATGGGCAGAAAATAATATTATTGCTCCAAAACTATTAAGTGATAAGACAGGCCTAAATCCACTTTTGATTTTGATATCTATAATT
>JAUNLL010000008.1 GCA_030532275.1 Peptoniphilus sp.
CCGGCCCTGTGGTCGGATGTTTTTGCTTTGTCCCTTGGTAGGATCGCCTTTATATAAATACTGCTGATTTTTAAATTATATAATGTAGCAAAAATACAAATATTATATAATTTAAGGACTTCAGGATTTACAAAACTCACCAATAAAAAATATAACGTCCTAAGACGTTATATCTTTATGCTTGTTCCTCTGTTTCTTCTTCTGAAGTCGGTGTGGATTCTTCCGGTAATAGGTGGATAAAATCTTCCGAGTCTATTATTTCTACTACGGTCAGTCCGGGATTTAGTATTACTTCATCGCCGGAGGAAGTCTTAAAGACGGTCTTTGATACGGCATCGGGTTTTTCCCAAGTTATGTCTATTATGGATCCCTTGCTCAACAGTTTGCCTGTTCCCGTGCCTATGTGGTCTATGGTCAGAGTGCCCTTGGGGCCGGTGATCTTAGATGATGCAAATTGAATTATGACGTTTTTAGCTCTGAGTTCCTCGCTGTTTTTCTCATCTACGACTTTTTCTCCGTTTCTTGTGAAGCTGTAATTTTCCTCTGCGGCATCGTAGTCAAGGGTCATGTTGTACTGATCGAAGAAGTCAAGAGATACCTTATCTGCCCTTTCTGTTCCCATTTGCTCTGACAGCTCACTTAAATCTTCTGACAGGTCAAATTTGAAAAAGGGCTCATTGTTTATATTTTCCAAGTATCCCCTTTCCTCAGCTCTTTCGTAGAGAAGTTCGTAGCTGGTGTAACCGTCATGGGGTCTTTTTTTATGTACATCTTTATTTCTGTAAAAGGTGGAGCCTTCGTAGGCTATTCCGTCTATGTCCATGAGTTTGTTTGTGGAGATGGATGCATACCCTGCTTCAGAACCGCCCCAGTGGACGTATATGGAATCATATTCCTTGGCGGTGTTGGCAAAGTAAGGTCTTGCAGATCTCACGGAGCCTATAACCTCAGGTTTATTTTTCAAAAACAAGGCCAAAAATCTGGTATATTGTCCTTCGACTTTAAATTCATAGATCACTTCTGCATCTGTCAGCGACGATTGTGGCAGTGCATCGGGATGATTGTCGAACATAACTGAAAAAATAGGTTCCTCGGAAAGGTCTTCTTCAACTTCCAAACCGCTTAGGGGGGAATAAATTTTTTCTTCAGGCTCTTCTACAACTTCCTCAACTTCTTCAGCGACATTTGTATCTGGGTCATTTTTTAATTCCGTCATTTCCTTGTCTGCTGAACAGGCACTTAATAAAAGCAGCGAAATAATAAGTATAAGTAATTTTTTTAGTTTCATCAATTCACTCCATGCTACATTTAATTTTTTAGAATAATACATTAAAGAAACGAGCTTACAATATAAGTTTAAATATAATACTCTAAAATTTCAATAGCATCTGATATTAATATGGAAAATGGTATATAATAATGTTGGAGAAATATTTTTATGGGATATAGGAGGCATTTGATGAAATTCAGCTTAAAAAAAATCAAAAAAAATGAAAACATAAATTTGACCGAAGGTTCGATTTTATCGGGAATAATATATTTCGCCATACCTATTTTGCTCTCCAATTTTCTACAACAGTTTTACAACACGGCCGATTTGATGATAGTTGGTTCCTTTGCGGGAAAAAACGCCATGGCCGCTGTAGGAGCGACGGGCTCCATATCCAATTTACTCATATCTTTATTTTTGGGACTTACTACGGGATCCTCTGTAATTGTAGCTCAAATGTACGGACAAAACGACAGAGAAAAACTTCACAATTCAGTTCATACAGCCTATGCTGTTGCCATAGCCGGTGGCGTTATCCTGTCCGTAGTGGGGTACTTCGTAGCGCCCGTAATACTGGGAGCATTGAACACACCCGAGGAAATATTAAATGATGCTATCACCTACATGAGAATATTCTTCATGGGCATGACTCCGCTCCTGCTCTACAACATGGGAGCGGGAATTTTGAGATCCGTGGGAGATTCGAGAAGACCCTTTAACTTCTTGGTAGTTTCAGCCATTACAAATGTGGCTTTGGACTTTCTATTTGTGGCATTTCTTAAAATGTCCGTGGTGGGAGTTGCCTTGGCGACTTTAATCGCACAGACTCTCTCTGCAGTCCTCGTCACATACAACTTGATGAAATCAGAGAGAATATTTAAGTTGAATCCGGCGGATATCAGATTTTATAGAAGTGTAATGTATAAAATTTTCAAAATAGGTATTCCCACGGGCATACAAAGTTCCGTGATAAGCCTTTCAAATGTACTCATACAATCGAAGATAAATCTCTTCGGATCCACCACCATTGCAGGTTTTGCGGCGCAGGAGAGAATTGACGGATTTATCTTCATGTCCTTAAACGCCGTGGCTCTTGCAGTCACCACCTTTGCAGGACAAAATGTGGGAGCGGGAAAAATAGACAGATTGAGAGCCGGAGTTAAGGAATCTCTGAAACTTTCTTTGTCCGTCACCATCACCCTTACCATAATCGGACTTCTATCCATAGAAAAATTGATGCATATATTCACCAATGACCCTGAAGTGGTGGCTGTCGGCGTTAATGCCTTCAGATATTTCGCCATGGCCTACTTCATATTCGGAATGAGCGAAGTCTTTGTTGGCTTTGTAAGGGGTGCCGGATATGCACTGCCACCCATGATAATCTCCATATTTTCAATGTGCATATTGAGAATTTTGTGGATTTACATAGCTCTTGAAATATGGTTTAAAATTGAAATCGTGGTGCTGTCCTATCCCATATCCTGGACGGTCACCTTTATACTAAATGCACTGTACTTCAGATTTGGCAAATGGAGGACTAAATTGGAAGAACAAATGGAGGGGGCTTAAAATCCTCAAGCCATGGGCAGAGAAGGTAATTTTATGATAAAAAGTGCCAGATTATCCTATGATAAAATGAAAATAGAAGATGTTAAAGAATTTAAAAATTGGGAAAAGCATCAGAGTAGCCTTTACGACGACTACAATTTTTATGAAGAAACGGACAAGGAAATCGAAGAGTGGTACCTGTGGAAGACATCCTTCGGTGCAAGGTACTACACCATATTTTTGGAGGAAAAACCCATCGGATACATCAGTTTCAAACACATAAAGGAGTACAACAAGAGCGCTGTGCTAGGTCTGGTGCTAAATCCGGCCTTCATGGGACAAAAATACGGCAAGGAAGCTCTTTGCACCATGAGTGACGTATTTTTCAACCGTTGGGGCTTTAAAAAACTCTACTTGAAGGTGGCAAGGTACAATCAAAGAGCCCTATCCCTATACAAAAAACTGGGATTTAAAAGGTATGCCACTACGGTGATGATGTATCCCAACGAAAAACCCGACAAAAGGGACAGAGAATACATGGAAAACAAGAGCAGTTTTTTAAATATACTGGGCAAGACTTTTTTCTATGCTGATAAAATGGTACTGGATGGAGATTATTTCAATAAGGTGATTAAATGTACTTTAAATTGCAAAACTTGAAAATGGACTTGGCAGATACTCCCGTTGAAAATATATTTATAAATGACTACATGCCGCAAGCCGATGGCAACTTCGTAAAAATTTATCTCATGGGATATAAATTCGCAAAGGAATCGGGAGGTCTTAAATCCTATGATTTCAGTTTGATTGCCGATCTTTTAGGACTTATAGAGTCGGATCTTTTAAGAGCCTGGGATTATTGGGAAAAAGTTGGTATAATAAAGAAGAAGCACAATGAAGACGGAAATTACGACATAGTATTTTTGAATTTAAAAGAACTGTACATTGAAAATATATATTCAGCTCCACGAGTCGAAGAAAAAATTGACAGAAATGAAATGCTCGACGACAAAAAAATCGCCAACCTGCTATCAGTGGCGGACTACTACATGAGAGGAAGACTGAGCATTGCTCAAAAGCAGGATATTGCCACATGGAGAGATATCTACAATATGCCCGTGGAGATAATAGAGGAAGCCTTTTGGTATTCCACGGAATTAAAGAAAAAAAACTCTGTTAAGTACGTGGAGGCGGTAGTTAGAAACTGGTCCGACAACAACATAAGAACTAGGGAGGACATAGAGCGTTCTTACAGAGAATACGACGAAAAATATTACAGATTTATGAAGATAAAGACGGCCATGGGCCTGTCGAACACGGCTTTTAAGAGAACGGATTTTCAAGTGGTGAATTCGTGGTTTTAAGTATTGGGATACGATATGGACGTGGTATTAAAGGCCTGCGAAAGATGTATCAACATATCCAATCCCAACATAGGCTATGTGGACAGAATTTTGAGATCTTGGCATGAAAAGGGAATCAAAAAGAGCGAGGACATAGCCCTACTGGACAAAAAGCCTGTCCCATACAAAAAAACCAAGTTCCATAATTTCAAACAGCAATCCGATGAATTGACAGAAGAGGAATTGGAAGAATTGGCAAGAGAAAAAAGAGAAGCTTTATTTAAGAAGCTAGGTGATTAAAATAGAAGTTTACAGAAAAATTGACAGGGAATACGAAATTCAAAGGGACAAAAATCAGCAGGAATTGGAAGATAGAAAGACCGAAATTTACGCAAAAATTCCCGCTGTAAAAAAAATAGATGAACTTATATTGAAATTGGCGCTGGAAGCCTCAATACAACAGATAAAATCACCTTCCGGCGAAGGTTTGCGAAAGATAAATCAGGACATATACGATTTAAAAAATGAAAAGATAAAAATTCTCAAAGAAAAAAATTATCCTCAAGATTACTTAAATTTACAATACAAATGCGCAAAGTGCAAAGATACGGGATATCTTGACAATGGAGCAAAATGCGATTGTCTGAAAGTCAAGTTAAGTGAGGAGCTCTATGAGATGAGCAACATATCCTATATGCTTGAAAAGGAGAATTTCAACACCTTTGATTTGAGCATATTTTCGGAAGAAGTGGTGGAAAAGGAGGGTATCTCTCCCAGAGAAAACATGGAAAATATCCTCAAAGCCGTAAAGAAATTTATGGACACCTTCCATAAGAAGAACGATATGAACCTATTGTTTTACGGTCCCACAGGGCAAGGCAAAACCTTTCTCTTAAACTGCATGGCCAAGGAACTCATAGACAAAAATTACAACGTGATCTATCAGACAGCATTTAATTTAATAGATGTAGCGGAGGAAAAGAAATTCAGGCGAAACGACATGGCGGATATGAAGTACAAGATGCTCTTCGACAGCGATCTTCTCATCATAGACGACTTGGGCATAGAACTGATAAACTCCTTCTCCACATCGGAAATATTCAACATAGTTAACACAAGATTGCTCAGAGGTAAAAAAACTCTTATCTCAACTAATCTAACTCCCAAGGAGTTGTCTAAGACTTACACGGACAGAGTTTTTTCAAGAGTGTTTCAAAAATTTTTTCCGCTTAAATTTTTCGGAGAAGATTTGAGGTTAAAAATCAATTAGAGGTGATTAAGATGAAATTGTCAAACAGAGTGAAGGAAGTACCCTTTTCAGCTACGAGAGTTTTGGGACCCTATGCTGAAGAAGCAAGAAAGAAAGGTAAAAAAGTACACCATTTGAACATCGGGGCGCCTGACACTAATGTGCCGGATGAATTCTTTGAAGCGATAGCCGACATAAAGACACGCACCCTTCCCTATGCTCCGTCAAAGGGAATAGAATCTTTGAGAGAGGAAATCTCAAAATACTACAAAGACAAGGGCGTAGACTTCGATGCAGAAGAAATAGTAATCACAAACGGAGCCAGCGAAGCGCTTCTATACGCTATAATATCCATCACAGATTTGGGAGATAATATTTTAACATCCAATCCCTTCTATACAAATTATCTCACAGCCTTCAGAGAATTGGGAATATCACCTAATATCTTTGAAACTTCTGTAACCGACGGATACAGACTTCCACCCTATGAAGAAATAGTCAAAAGCATAGACAGCAATACAAAGGGAATACTTCTTTCCAACCCCTCAAACCCCACAGGAGTGGTTTACACCAAGGAAGAAGTTGAACGCATAGTAAAGGCTGCCGTAGAATATGACCTTTATATAATAGCAGATGAAGTTTATAGAGAATTTGTATTTGACAATCTTGAATTTTATTCCTTCGGACAAGTTGAAGGCATAAAGGACAGATTGATACTTGTGGATTCAATCTCCAAGAGATTTGGTGCTTGCGGTGCGAGAATAGGCTGTATCTCCACAAAGAACGAAGAACTTCTAAAGGAATTCGTAAAACTTGCGACATCCAGACTTGCAGTATCCACAGTGGATCAAATCGGAGCGACTGCTCTTTATCAAATAAGCGATAAATATTTCAAAGAAATAAACGAAGAATACGATTTGAGAAGAAATACCATAATTGAAGAATTAAATAAAATAGAAGATATAGAAGTGTACAAACCCCAAGGAGCATTCTATGTAATGCCCAAACTACCTGTGGAAGACGCTTTAGACTTTGCAAAATGGTTGCTCACAGACTTCGATGTAGATGGAGAAACTCTGATGGTAGCTCCCGGAGGTGGATTTTTCTACGGTAGAGAAGATAAGCGCCACATAAGACTTGCCTATGTAATGAACGTAGAAGATCTTAAAAAGTCCATAACAATCTTAAAAGAAGGATTAAGAGAATATCGTAAGCTAAAGAATCTATAATGAAAAAAGAAACCTTTCAAAAATTATTGATAATATCAGTAGCGATATTTGTTGTGTTAAATTTGGCACTGAGTCAACTGGAGTTGTCCGGACAACTCCTCAGCACACTTACAGCAGTAAAGTATGTGCTTCTCGCAACGGTAGTGGTGACAAGTCTACTCTATGCGAAGATGGAAGACCCTAAATTGTTTGCCAAAGTTCTAAAACTCTACGGTTTATTGGTAATTTTATATGCTATATTCAAAATCAGAGGCTTAGTGTAGCCTCTGATTTTCTTTGCAATCCAAAACATCAAAAATCCTCGGATTTCTCCGAGGGTTTTTTGTTACTTAAATTCAATTTTGTACTTTTCAGTGATTTGCGGATCTATGGTCAGTATGCCGCGGACTGCCCTTTGCGCCTCTTCCTCCGCTATGGTGAGCAATCCCTTTTCTATGGCCCTTTGCTCCACTTCTTTCTTTTGATCCTTTGAGAAAGAAGAATAATCTTCAACCTTTATGGGATTGAAAATGGAATTTTTTTCGTCAAAGACCTTTATGGAATCCTCATCTATCTCATGGGCTATGATTTTTGCCTTGCCCAGTTTTATATTTATGGTATCTTCCTCTATATCCACTTGCACATTTTTCATATCCAAACCTGCACTTATGGTACCGCTATAAGATATTATGAATCCCTTGGTGGTGAAGGGAATGTCAAATCCATAGTACTGAGCTTTGTTTTCAAAGGAGCCCATATTGGTGTAGTGGTACTTTGTGGAAATCAACTCCATGGATCTTTCCAATCGGTTTTCTATCAGGGATGAGGTTATTTCAGGAGTTGCTTGTTTTTCGCCTCTTTTCATGCCCACAAAAAATACCGTCATCATCAAAGCTGCAATTACCAATAACAGTATTATAAAATTCTTTAATTTTTTCAAGTAAACCTCCTCGTATCAAAACTTGTTTATTAAAATACATAAATATACTATCATATTTTTCCAAAATATAAAAATTTAATCAGGTTCTTGAGGATGTTTTACTCAGTAGATAAAAAGGGCAAAAAAATAATTTCATCGTACTCCCCCTTTGAATCTAAAGGGGGTGATGAAATTTCCAATAAGAAAAAGCTCAAAGACTATAAGCTCCTATTAGATGTAATAACTGCCGTTATAATAATATACCACAAAAGGGAAAAATTAAAACATAAATAAAACCTTTGTTTAGATATAACAAAGGTTTTTAGCATTACAGATCGATTTTTAAAAATTGGAACAATCTCTTTTCGTCTTCGTCGAAGTTTATGACCAATTCCTTGGGAAAGTTGGTTTCTTCAATGAGTTTTATGGCGTTGTCGAAATCTCCCACATAGTAATCCACATGGGCGTCGCTGCCTATTATGAGGGGATAGCCCTCTTTCTTCAGCAGATCCATCATAATTACCATGTTGCCCTTGGCATCTTTCCTTGAGGACTCGGAGCTTAGGGACTTGCTGTTGAGTTCCAGCAATACATTTTTGTCCATGGCAGCTTTGACCACAGCCTCTAGGTCCAAGGGGTATCTTGCATCGTCGGGATGACCTATTATGCGCACCTTTTCGTTGTCCATGGCGCCTATTACTGCAGCTGTATTTTCCTCTCTTGTTCCCGGGTCGATGCAGGGAATGTGAAGGGATGCGATTATATAGTCCAAGGGAGCGATGGACAGTTTTTTTGTGAGGTCTATTGTCCCTGTGTAGTCTAGTATATTGGCCTCAGCTCCTCTTAAAAGGGTTATGTTTCCATAATCCCTTTTTAAAACCTTCATGTTGTAAAAATACTCATCACCGGGAGCGCCTGCCATGGCTTTGGTATGGTCGCTTATTCCGTAAAATTTGAGATTTTTTCTCTTGGCTTCTTCTATGTTTTCCCTAAGGGTACTGTAAGCGTGACCGCTTGAAATAGAATGAGTGTGTAAGTCTGCTAATAAATTCATTTTTATCCCACCTTGACAATGTTTACTTTTTCGCCTTGTTTGAATTGGTTGTTCTTCATAAATACGTTTATATTTCCTTGATTGGAGTTTAAGCTGTAGGAGTAGCCCATTCCCAAGTATTCGATCTTCATGATTTGACCTTCAATTCCCTTTACTTCCTTGGAAAGGATAAAGTCCTCGGGTTTGACGGGGTATTCCTGTAAATTCTCTTGGTTTTGCCATTTCTTTTCATAGACAAGGTCGCTTTTCTCAATGAAAAAGGATCCCTCTTTCCATTGGCCCTTTATCATATTGCTGGCTCCGACGAATTTTGCCACAAATTCCGTCTTGGGATGGTGGTAGACTTCATCGGGGCTTCCCACTTGCTCTATTATACCATTATTCATTATGGCAATTCTATCACTCATGGCAAGTGCTTCCGATTGGTCGTGAGTAACATATATGATGGTGGTGTTGAAATTGTCGTGAATATCCTTGATCTCCCTTCTTATATCCACTCTCAAAGCCGCATCAAGAGCAGAGAGAGGTTCGTCCATCAAGATAAGTCTGGGCTTTGTGATGAGCGCCCTTGCAAGGGACACCCTTTGTTTTTGACCGCCGGACAAGTCGGAGGGATAGGAATGTTTGTGGGATAAAAGACCCACTATATCCAGGGTTTTTTCTATTTCCCTCTTCATTTCTTTTTTTGACAGACGCAGATTTTTGCTCTTGGCTGCGTACTGCATGTGTTCGTAGACGTCCATGTGAGGCCATAGGGCGAATTGTTGAAATACCATGTTGAGTTGTCTATTTTCAGGTTCTAAAAAGATTTTGTCATTTACAAAGATTTCTTCATCAAAGGAAACTTCTCCCTTGGTGGGCCTTTCGAAGCCTGCGATTATCTTGAGCAATGTGGTTTTGCCGCAACCGCTGGGCCCCAAAAGGGACATGAATTCTCCCTTTTGCACATCCAGGGACACATCTTTTAAAACTGAAACTGAATCGTATTTTTTAATTATATTTTTTATTTTAAGCATTTTTTCTCCTATCGATAATTCCAAGTAAAAGATACATAGCGAACAGCACGATCAATATGAGCGTTGAAAAGGCGTAGGACATATAGTAGTTGCCGGCCTGTTGCAGATTGTAGACGGACAGTCCTATGGTGGTGGTTTTCGGTCCGGAAAGCAGAGCCGAAAGAGTCAGTTCTCTGAAGCTGTAAGAAAAGATCATGAGGGAGCTGGTGAGAACGTACTTTATTATCATGGGAATTATTATATAAGTCCATTTTTTCACATGGGAGGGATTGCTCAGTATTGCCGATTCCTCAAGGGAATAGGACATGGTCAAAAAACCTCCTGTGACGGATTTCATATTTATGATCACAAACCTTGAAACATAGGCTACGATTAAAATCGCACCGGTGCCATAGATGCTTAGGCTTGAAAAACCCAGAGGTTTCGCCCAGTGGAAGATCATGCCCAAGGACAACACCATTCCGGGGATGGAGTAGGATATATTGGACACCTTATCCAATATATTAGTGGAGATTTTGAACTTGTTCTTCCACTTTAAATAACCGTAGATCACAGATATGACAGCACATATGATCACAGTGAGTATGGAGTACTTTGTGCTGTTTATCACCGCTCTTTTCACCGTATCTGTGGACAGCAGGATGAGATAGTTGTCAAAGGAAAGAGCATCAAAGGAAAATTCCTTCACATATCCCGTCAGGAAAGAAGAATATATCATTGAGCCTATGGGAATCAAGTTGAATACAAACAAAATCAATACCACGAGCAATCCCCAAGATTTTTTGTGCTTGAGCTCAATGCGCACATCGTTGTTTTCATGTGCATCCTTTGAAATCTTGCTGCTGTTTAAAATTTGATTTTCCAATGATGAGATCACCAATGCCATGAGCAAAAGCACCACGCTCAGTGATGCCGCCTGTGAAAAAGCACCTGTTCCTATGCCTATGGCCTTTTCATATATCAGAGTGGAAAGGACCGATATGCCCGCAGGCACTCCCAAAAAAGCCGGTATGGAGAAATTGTCCAATGTAGATAGAAAAACTAAGAAAAATCCGCTGGCAATGGTGGGAAAAATCTGTTTTAAATTTATATTTCTCATGGTTTCAAAGAGGCTGTATCCCAAAAGCCTGGAGGAATATTCCATATCGCGGGGAATTTTCAGCAAATTTCTCATGACCATCAAGTAGACCATGGGAGTATAGCACAACACCATCACAAAAATAATGCCTTTGATTGAATATAGATTAATCAGAGGCAGACCTAGTTTCTTTAAAATATATGTTATGAAACCCACATTTGAAGTTATGTTGGTGTAGCTTAAAGTGATGACATAGGAGGGAACGATAAAGGGAAGGTAAACCAATCCCTTTATCAGTCCTTTAAAAGATACATCGGTATAAGCTATGAGGAAGGCCAACAGACTTCCTAAAAGCGCACATATCAGAGAGGAAAATATCCCGACGATCAATGTGTTCTTAAAGGCGGTAGCCACTCTGAAATCGGAAAATACGTCCTTAAAATGGGAAAGGGTAAATCCGTCAGAGTAAAGGCTCACTTCAATGAGCTTCACAAAGGGCATCACCAATATTAAAAATATCAGCAATGCAAATAGAGTATCTAAGATTTTTTCTTTTTTATTCAAGGCGCACCTTATTGAAATAATTTTGCGAATTCTTCTTTGTCTGCTGTTCTGTTTTCAAGAAGTGTTTGTTCGTCAGCAGCTATGGTCTTCAGTTCATCTGCTCCCTTTAATCCCTCAGGTGTTGCAACATCACTTCTTATGGGAGTATATCCCATGCTTGAAGCAAGTTCTTGTCCTTCTTTGGAGATTACGAAGTCAAAAAATGCCTTTGCAAGCTCTTCATTTTCAGTTCCCTTTGCAATTCCAATGGGTTCTGTAACATAGGGTGATCCCTCTTCAGGATAGATGAATTCCACGGGAGCTCCCTCAGCCTTTGAACGCATAGCCATGTAGTCTACCAATATTCCGGCTGCCTTTTGTCCTGCAACAACTGCTGTTTGAATTGCACCGTTTCCCTTGTCCACTAAAATTCCGTTGTCCTTTAGAGCTTGGTAGTATTCCCAACCTAGTCCGTCAGTTCTAGTAAGAACTCCCAAGTTGTAAGCTGCAGCTCCTGAATAAAGAGGGCTGGGCATGATGGTGTTATCCTTTAGAGCCGGATCCGTAAGAGATTTAAAACCTGTGACTTCTCCATCGTATAATTCTGTATTCACAACTATACCTGTGGAGATTATTTTAGTTGCAGCATAGAACTTGTCCTTGTCATAGAATTCTTCATCTATATTTGCAAGTTCCTTTGAATCGTAGCTCATCAAGATGTCCTTTTCCTTCAAAGTTTGGAAAGTAACGGTATCCGCCACCAAGATTACATCGGCTTGCACATCGCCAACTTCCTTTTCAGCAAGGATCTTGGATACGACTTCTTCAGTTCCTGAACGGAATACCATAACTTCAGCATCAGGATTTGATTTTTTAAATTCATCAACCAACATTTGAGCATCTTGTTCAGGTTGAGAAGTGTAAAGAGTGATTGTACCTGTCGCTCCACCTGTTGTTTCTTCTTCAGTTTCTTCCGCTGTGTTTTGTGTGTTTGCAGCTGCATTATTCTTTGCATTGTCGGCAGCTTCGTCGTTTTTTCCTCCGCATGCTGTCAACATAAGTAAACTCAACAATAAAACCAATAATTTTTTCATAATAAATTTAACTCCTTTAAATAATTGATATTTCTTTTTAGAAACTTTGTTTCTTTACCTGTTTCCAATCCTTCGATGACCATGGGCAGTTTCAGCTCCTGCATGTGAGTCAGGATTTCTACCAAATCGAAAATGCCGTCGTCCAGAGCCGTATGGTATTTGTTTTCTCTACGGTTGGAAATATGAACCTTTGAGAGGTTCTTTGCATTTTTTAAAACATCGTAGGCTTCTTCTATGCTATCGCAATGAGCGACATCCAAGGTTATTTTCAATGAATCCATCAAATCCTCAGCCATGTTTTGCACTTGCTCCAAGGACGTTATGAATTCTTTAGGCACCTTTTCCATAATTTCAAGGGAAATTTGGATGCCCTTCGAGTGAGCATATTGACAAATTTCCTTCAGAGAATCGTGAAGTCTTGCCCCGTAATCGAAACTGTCCAAAGCTACGCTCATCCTGCCCGGATGAACTGTGATTTCATCAATGCCGATGAAATGCGCAAGATCAATATCCCTTTTGATTTCATCAACGCTGGTCTGCCTTATGGACTTGTTTAGGGCACACAGATTTAAATCCCAACTAGATGCGTGAAGCGTCAAATTGAGATTGTTTTTTTCAAATGAAATTTTTATTTCATCGGGACTGTATGCTCTGTTTCTAATTTGCTCGGCCCAGAACTCAATGCCTGAAAAATTATTTTCTTTTGCAAAATCAAAAATTTCTTCGACGGAGAAATCCCACATCAAAGTTGATGCAAAATAAAAAGACAATTACATCACCTCATCTGGTAACTCTAGCAAAAATAAGTATATGAATTATTAAAATAAGATAAATTCAATGTAAAGTAGGAGAAGAAATTGCAAAATTTCATATAAAAAACGTGCTTTCAAGGAAATAAAAAAGCCTCGATCAGTCATGCTCGACAACTGATTAAGGCTTTTAAATTACAGAATACAATCACTTGGTAAATTTATGAGTGATGGCCCACTTAAAGAAGGTCCAAGCAGGTTTGGGATCATCGGCAGCCCAAGTTGAAGGGACTTTTTTCCATCGGAAGGTGGAGAAGATGTCGCCCAAAGTCATCTGTCCTGTGGAGAGATAGGCCTTGATAGCTGAAATATCCTCATAGAGATATTTCCAATAGACTTCTCTATTTTCCAATATTTTTGCGCCGGAATATTCTTCTCCGATGGAATCGAGGAAGTACATCATGGGCGTATTCATACCCATGTGACAGTGGAGTTCGGTGAAGTTTACAAAGCGAACGTTGACTTCCACAAGGTATATGGTGTCGTTTCTTATATCTCTTTTCAACTCAACTTCTGCAAATCCTCTGTATCCCACGCTTTTAAATAGGGGCACGCATATATCGTAAAGTTCGGGAATGTACTCTTGTTTTGCGTAGGTGCTTGCGCCGAAGTTTATGGGCCATTGTCTTATTTTGGAGGTTGTGAGATAGCTGACAGCTGTACCCTCCTTGTCCATGTATACGTCGAAGGAATAGCAGTTGGATTCTGGACCGGCGATGATTTTTTGAACGAATACTTCCTGTCCGTCCCTTCTGCACATGTCTATCTTCTCTTTCAATTCCTCTTCGTCATGCACTCTGAATACCTTGGATCTGTACTTGTTCACAAAGGGCATGGAGTCCTTGGGTTTAATTATGCAGGGATATCCCAACTCATTGTTCACCCTGTATACTAAATTTTCATCGTCCATGGGTATTATCTCGGGGGTTTTAATTCCCAAGGGTTCGGTGAATTCAAGAAGGGACTGTTTGTCCATCAACTTCCTTTGCAGACCCTTTTTATCGTTGGGCCACAGATAGTATTCCTTGAGGGCGTCATAATTGTCCTCCATAAATTCCACATAGAGATCGGCAGTAGGAAATAGCACAGGTTTATGGGCTTGTTTCTTGGCGTAATTTATTAAAAACTCCACCAATTCCCTTTCCTGTCTTTTGTAATGAGGTGCGATCAATCTCTCTCTTACATATTTTGAAACACCGTAGTTGTGGTCCTCATAATCCACTGTCGTGACGCTCACGCCTTTGCGACCGAGGTTTCTCACGACGGAAAGTCCTATGTAGTAATTTGTTCCCAAAACTACAGCCTTGTGTTTATATTTCATAAATTTCACTCCAGTTTATAAATATGTATCATTATATCATTTTTAGGGGAAAAAGTTATTTTTATTGATAAATGGATATCATATAAATATATATTAAATTAGGAGGAAAATCATGAATATAAAATTTGGCGGAACAGAGATGAAGTTGGAAGGAACACAGGTAGCTGTTGGAGAAGTGGCGAAGGAATTCACAGCTGTAAAGAATGATTTATCGGTTTTTGATTCCAAGGATTATGAAGGAAAGATCAGAGTTTATTCCGTGGTTCCCTCGATAGATACAGGTGTTTGTTCTCTACAAGCGAGAACCTTTAACGAAGAGGCCACTAAACTGGGCGATGACGTGGTAGTTATTACCATCTCCAACGATCTTCCCTTTGCACAGGCGAGATTCTGTGCTGTGGAAGGAATTGAAAACTCCATGATTATCTCTGATTACAAGGACCACGATTTCGGTTTAAAATACGGATTTTTAATTGAAGATTTAAAACTCTTGACAAGAGGAGTAGTGGTTGTGGACAGAGATGGCAAGATACAATATGTGGAATATGTGGAAGAGGCAACTCATGAAGTTAATTTTGATGCGGCCTTTGAAGCTGTTAGAGAATTGATATGATGAAGACTTTAGTGGTAGTAGATGCACAAAATGACTTCATAGACGGAAGTCTTGCCTGTGAAAATTCAGAAAATGCAATTGCTAATATAGTAAAGAAAATAAATGCCGGCGATTTCGACAAAGTGGTGTATTCCATGGATGCTCACAGTCCGACGAACAAATCCTTTAAGGTAAATGGAGGAATTTGGCCCGTTCACTGTGTGGAGGGAGAAAAGGGTGCGGAACTTTCCTCAAAATTTGACGCCATAGAAAATCCTGAATTTAAAACTACGGAACTGACCGTCTACAAAAAGGGCAAGGATGACGAAGTGGAGGAATATTCCGCCTACTATGCAAAAAATGAGGCAGGAGAATCAATTTCAGATTTGAAATCCGATGAATTTATAGTTTGCGGACTTGCCAGCGAATACTGCGTGCGAGAAACTATTTTGGAATTTAAAAACAAGGGTAAAAATGTTAAGATGTTTTTGGACGGAGTGGGATATGTGGACAGAGAAGACCACTTAAAAAATATCGAAGAATTAAAAAATATGGGAATTGAAATGATTTGAATGTAAATATTTTAGCAGTGGGAAAAATCAAAGAAAAATATATAAAAGAGGGAATGAGCGAATTCACCAAGAGATTGTCCGCCCATTGCAACACCCGCATCATTGAAGTGGCAGATGAGAGCGCACCTGAAAATCTTTCGCAGAAGGACGAGGAGAGCATAAAGGTGAGAGAAGGCGAGAAGCTGCTCAGGCACCTCAAGGACGGATACACCGTAGCCTTGGATATAAGGGGCAAAAAATTCACGTCGGAATCCTTTGCTGCCAAGCTAAAGGATATTATGCTTGAGGGAAATTCAACGGTGAATTTTGTAATCGGTGGTTCTTTGGGTTTATCGGAGGAAGTATTAAATCGTGCGGATTTGCGACTTTCCTTTTCAGATATGACCTTTCCCCACCAGCTCATGAGATTGATACTTTTGGAGCAGGTATACAGAGCCTTTAGAATAATAAACAATTTTCCCTATCATAAATAAAGAGAACATAATAGTCCTACAAGGGATTATTATGTTCTTTTTAAATGCTTATGTAATTAACCTTCTATGGATCCGGCTCTCTTGAGTGCCGTCTTTGCCAGCAGAGGGCCCACCAATTCATAGACTATGGTAGCACCCAATATGATGGTTCTTATCATAGTTCCCACGGGATCGGGAATTTTTTGACTGGCGATTAAACTCAGCCCTATGGCAACTCCGGCTTGTGGAATCAGAGTTAATCCTAGATATTTTTGAATATTCTTGGACATACCGGTGATCTTTGCCGAATAGTAAGCACCTGCGTACTTGCCCAAGGCTCTGCCGAGGACGTAGAAAACTCCTATGGCGCCTACGGTTTTTACGCTGGAGAGATTTAAATCTGCTCCCGACAGCACAAAGAAGCACATGAATACGGGAGGAGTCAATCTTTCTATGAGATCGGAATATCTTCTGGATATATTTCCCAAATTCGCTATTACCACCGATGTGCTCATCAAGGTCAACAGACTTGAGAGGCCCTTTAAATTGGCGATGGAAGCCAAGAGAAAGATAACGGCTATGGTAAAGGCCAGAAGTTCATTTTCCGTCTTGATTTTTTTCGATAGGAAGGAAAAGGCAATTCCTCCCACAGCTCCCATTCCTATGGATAAAACAATTTCAAGAATGGGCGTGCCGAACATGGTGAGAAAACTCAATTCTCCGCCTTCTAAAATATTCACAGATATGGAAGATGAAATTCCAAACACTATGATACATATGGCATCATCTAGGGCTACCACAGGCAACAGCACATTTACCAATTCGCCCTTGGCTCTGTACTCTCTTATTACCATCAATGTGGCAGCAGGAGCAGTGGCACAGGCAATGCTGGCTAAGGTCAGGGAAAAGGGCATATCCATTCCCGACAACAACAAAGTTCCAATGAACACAATTAAAAAAGCGCCCATAGCTTCAAATAGCGTTATGAGCAGTATTTTATTTCCGAGGTTTTTCAGCACTGAAAACTTCATTTCCGAACCTATGGAAAAAGCTATAAAACTGAGCGCTACATCACTTATTACATTTAAAGATTCCACACCTTCGGCGCTTATCAGTCCCAGTATCGACGGTCCGATAATTATTCCTCCTATTAAAAATCCCGTGACTTCGGGAAATTTAATCTTGGAGAAGATACGTCCGAAAATTATTCCGCTAAAGAGCAGAATTGCTATATAAAACATACTCATTACTTCGTCAGTCCTTCAATTTCACCAATGGGAAAATTAAACATGATTCCCACATTTTCTTGTCCTAAATCTCCAACTACCTTTCTGACACATTCCTTGGCAAGTTGTAATCTGTCGTTGTCCAAAATCAAGAATATCGTCTTGTTGTAAGGTCTTCCTCCGCTGAGCATATTTCTCAAATAGGCATAACTTCCGCCTATGGAGCGTTCCGCCATGGTCTGTGCCATACCCATGCTCTCCAGGATGGTTCCGCCTCTCAATCCATTTTTGTCAAATTCAACTAAGAGATTGTTGACGTGTTTTTCGTGATTTAAAACTATAAATAAAGCTTCCATTTTTTTCTCCTTAAACTTATTCTAATACAAACAAAAATAATTTTAGATTTATTTTATTACAAAGAAAAATAATATCAAGTTTTCTTGAGTAAAACTAATTATTTTTCAGATTTGCAAAGAGCAAAATTATAAAAAATTGAAAAATCGCAAAGGTGCCCATGAGATAGTAATCATTGGTTTCAAAGCTTGCCAGCATACTCCGAAACATGGAGGGCAGTGTGAAGATATCCCAGGAGTTCAATCTCAAAAAGCGACCTATGTATATGGCAAAGCCGCTGATGACAGACATGAACAGCGATAGAAAAAATCCGGCGATCTTATATCTGTAACACTTCAAAGCCTTGAGTATGTTCACAAAGGTTTCGTAACTGAGCACCATGGACAGCGTGATCATGCCTGTGTCCACTGCAAGTTTAACCCAATTTAAATAATCCATGTTGTATAGGACGCCTGCGGCAGATGCGCTGTAATATTCAGAGGTTTTTATGTGAATGTAGTCGGTGAACATGTATAGAGCGTTGGGAAAGAATATCACAGCTATGCAGAGAGATAACAAAGTCAGCAGGGCGTGCTTTTTCACAGTGGCGAAACCGCTGAATATATAGGCTGTCAAACTCAGCCCGGCATTGAATATCAAGTATCTTCTGTTGAAGTCGAAATGAATTATCAAAGCGCTTATGAAGACGTAGAATAATATGTATGTGAATATTTTTTTTAAGTCGTTGACTAAAGATTTGTTCATGTACTTCTCCTTTATTTATATTGTAGATATTTAGAGGGATATAGTCAATAAAAGAAAGAGCCCGATCAATCGGACTCTTCAAATCCCCCTGTGTATAATTTGTAGTACACGCCCTTTTGCTTGAGCAGATCTTCGTGATCTCCTCTTTCTATTATCTCTCCCTTGGAGAGGACTATTATGGCATTGGCATTTTTGACTGTGGAGAGTCTGTGTGCAATTACAAAGGTGGTTCTGCCCTTCATCACTTCGTCCATGGAGTTCTGCACCAGTTTTTCCGTACGGGAGTCTATGGAGGAAGTGGCTTCGTCTAAAATCAGAACTGCAGGATCGTATATTTCAGCTCTGGCTATGGACAGAAGCTGTGCCTGACCTTGAGATATATCCAGATTGGAAGCGTCGATATGGGTATCGTAGCCCTCAGGCAACAACATTATAAAATCGTGGGCCTGAGATTTTCTTGCCGCTTCTATGATTTCATCTTCGTCAATTTTGCCCTTTCCGTAGGACAGATTGTAATTTATGCTTCCCGAGAAGAGGTTTGTGTCTTGAAGTACTATGCCCAAGGAGTTTCTCAAGTCGTATTTTTTGATGTCCTTTATGTTTATTCCGTCGTAGGTGATAGTTCCCGAATCTATTTCATAAAATCTGTTCAGCAGGTTGGTTATGGTGGTTTTTCCTGCACCTGTTTCTCCGATTAGAGCTATCTTTTGACCGGGTTTTGCATAGAGTGATATGTCCTTGAGTATGGTTTTTTTACCGTCATAGGAAAAATACACGTTGTTAAATCTTATGTCGCCCTCGAGTTTTCTATATTCTCCGGTCTTGGGATTTTTCCATGCGGGATATCCGCCTCTGTCGGAACATTCAAAGGGTTTGCCCTCCGAATCGTCACAGAGATAAACTAACTCTATATATCCTTCGTCGGTTTCGGGTTTTTCTTCCAGCATTTTGAATATTCTCCTTGAACCGCCCAGGGCACTTGCCACTTGGTTCATCTGTTGAGATATATTTCTTATGGGTCCTCCGAAGTTCTTGGACAGCTGCAAGAAGGAAGCTATGGTTCCTATGGTCATGCCGAAGAGGTTGTTGACCGCCAACAGCCCTCCCACAATTGCCAAAAAGGCGTATTGCAAGTTGCCTATATTGAATACTATGGGCATTAAAAACAAGGAATATCTGTTTGCTAAAGTGGTGTTTTTCGCCAGTTCGTTGTTTATATTTACGAAGTCATCCAATATTTCCTCTTCGTGGGAGAATACCTTTATAACCCTTTGACCGTCTATGGTTTCTTCAACAAATCCGTTTTGTTTTCCCAGAGATTGTTGCAGTTTCAAGAAGTATTCCGAGGATTTTCCACCAATGTTGTTAAGAGCCAACAGTAATGCACTCATGGAAATCACCACTACTACGAAGAGTATGGGAGAGGACAATATCATTGCTATTACGACGGCAGTTATGGTCACAAGAGATGAGAAAAGGTTGGGAAAGGTATTTGTCATCAATTGTTGCAATGTATTTATATCGTTGGTGTAGACACTCATTATGTCCCCGTGAGATCTGGTGTCAAAATAGGATATGGGCAGGGTTTCCATGTGTTTGAAAAGTTTGTTCCTCAAATCCTTTAATATGCTTTCGGAAATATCCACCATCATCCTCGAGTATATGAGAGTTGCAAGCACACCGCTCAAGTAAATGAACATGAAATTGATCAACAGTTTGATCAAGGGTGTGAAGTCCGGCACTTCTTGAGCCAACATGGGAGTGATGTGTTCATCTATCAGTATTCTCAAAAATATGGAGGGAAGTATCCCTATGAATCCCGACCAGATCACCAGCAGTATTATTATGAAAAATTTTGACTTTGATCTGCTGAAGAACAATTTCAGTATTTTCTTTAAGGCTTCTATGTTTTCCGGAGATGTAATTTTTGCTTTATTGGGCTTCTTTTGCATCAAAATCACCTTTTTCACTTTGAGTTTCACTTATTTCTCTGTATATTTCACTGGAGAGAAGAAGTTCTTCATGAGTGCCTATATCCACTATCCTTCCCCTATCCATGACCAATATATAATCGGTGTCCTTTATGGATTTAATCCTTTGGGAGATTATTATGGTCGTCATATCAGGCCTTGTTTCACTTAGGGAATTGGTTATGCTGTTTTCCGTCTGAGTGTCAAGAGCTGACATGGAGTCGTCTAAAATTAAAATCTTGGGATCCTTCAAGAGGGCTCTTGCAATACAGAGCCTTTGTCTTTGTCCTCCGGAGAAGTTCGTTCCGCCCCTCTCCACCTTTCTGTCGTATCCGTCCTTGGATTCCATGATGAAATCATGAGCCTGTGCAATCTTCGCTGCCTTCATCACTTCATCTAAAGAAGCATCCTTATCGCCCCATCGCAAATTTTCAAGGACTGTGCCGGTGAAGAGCTGATTTTTTTGAAGCACTACGGACACGGCATCCCTCAAGGATTTTATATTGTAGTCCTTGACGTCTAAACCGCCCACTCGCACAGTTCCTGAATAGGTGTCGTACAGACGGGGAATCAAATTTACAAGAGAGGTCTTACCCGATCCCGTGGGACCGATTATACCCACTCTGTCGCCCTCCTTGATGGATAGGTTTATTCCCTTGAGTGCGCACTTGTCCTCGTCATTTGCATAGGAAAACAAAACATTTGTAAATTCTATGCTTCCATTTTTTATATTTTTTTCGCCATTTAAATTCAAATCCATGGAGGGTTCTTGATCTAGAACTTCAAGGACACGTTCCGTACTGCTTTTTGCTATGATGATATTTATCAGCACAAAGGACAGCATCATGATGGATATTTGAATTTGGAAAGAATATGTGAGCATACTCAAAAGCTCTCCGGTCATAAGTGTGGAATCAAGTATATACTTAGTTCCGAACCAAGCTATCATTATGCTCATTAAGTAAAGACAAAATTGCATCAGAGGATTTGAAAGGGCCATCAGCTTTGAAGCCTTGACGTTGTACTTGTATATATCCTCGGAGATGGCATTGAATTTTTCACTTTCGTGTTCCATTTTGTTAAAACTTTTGACCACTCTTATACCCAATAGATTTTCCGAAACTCCGGAATTGAGTCTGTCTATGGTCCTAAAAATTATTTTAAAGATAGGACTGGCATTGGAAAAAATAAAATAAATCCCAAGGCCTATTATGGGAAAGATAATCAGGAAGTTCATAGCCAAAGGCTTGTTTATTCTAAGAGCCATAAAAAGAGAGAAGGTCATCATCAGAGGAGCTCTGATTGCAAGCCTTGTACTCATTTGAAAGGCAACCTGTATATTTTGCACATCGGTGGTCATTCTGGTCATAAGACTGCCCGTGGAGAAATTTTCGATGTCTTTAAAAGTAAACTCTTGAATTCTCTTGTAAATGGCAAATCTTAAATTCTTTGCAAATCCCGCAGAGGCTTTCGTTGCAAAGTACCCTGAGAGGATTCCCGTTATGAGTGCGATTATTACAGCACCTATGAGCAGTGAGCCCACCCTTAGAATCTCAGCTTCAGATTGCAATTTTATACCCCTATCTATGATCAGACTCATAAGATAAGGGATAAAAATGTCCATTACTACTTCTATCACTACGAATACGGGAGAGAGAAGTGCATATTTTTTGTAATCCTTAACATGGGATAATAATTTTGATATCATAATTCACCTTTCATTAATAATGTAATAATATATATTATATACCAAAAATTTTTAATATGATGAAAATTTGGATATAAATATAATATTGAGTAATCTTGCTAAGAGAGGAACAATTAATTGGAAAAACTTATTTTAGATTTTATTGCGAAATTTCAAAACACATTTCTCGATCACATGGCCATAGCCTTTGACCTTTTGGGATCAAAGGGAGCGGTTTTTGTAATAATCGGCCTCGCCCTCATGATCGATAAAAGGACGAGAAAGATGGGAATTCATGTGATAATTTCCCTGATCATGTGCCTGGTGCTGGGCAATCTGTTATTAAAACCACTCATAGGGAGGATCAGACCCTATGCCAGATTTAATATACCCATAATAATTGAACCTTACAAGGATTTTTCTTTTCCCTCAGGTCATACTTACTCCGCCTTTGCCACGGCCTTTAGCATAAAGCGCTACGATGAAGATCTGGGAGTGTTCATGATATTTGTTTCGGTGCTGATGGCTTTCACAAGGATGTACTTGTATGTGCATTATCCCACAGACATCCTCGGCGGTGTGGCTCTGGGATATGTCTGTGCAAAAATGGCGGAGGTAACTTTGCAATACGTCGTCAAAAAAAGAAGTGAAATATAATATTTACAGTGATTTTACATAAATTATACAAATAGATGATATAACTAATTTGTATAATCAGGGGGATTTTATGGAAGGCAGAGGAATGTACGGAATAGTAGATATAGGTTCAAATACCATCAGATTTAACATTTACAACGACAACAAGGGAAAGTACAGAGTTGTATCCAGCAAAAAGACCTTTGCAGGGCTCAGTTCCTACGTTGAAGATAACAAGATGACTGAAGAGGGAATAAAAAAAGTCGTAAAGATATTAAATAAATTCAAAAAAACCATCGAAGATCTATCCATTGACGAATATTACATATTCGCCACAGCTGCCATAAGAAACGTGGAAAATTCCACCTATGTATTGAGCAGAATAAGAAAGGAAACAAATCTTGATCTGACCTTGCTCAGCGGAAAAATGGAAGGATTTTGTGATTTTTTAGGAGTAAAAGCCGATATAGATATAAAGGACGGATACATTTTAGACATCGGAGGCGGTTCAACGGAAATCATCTTAGTACAGGGTGGAGAGTACATAGACTCCATAAGTTTACCGGAAGGCTCTCTCTCCCTATTCAAAAAAAATGTAAGGGGAATCGTACCGAGTTTAAATGAATATTACAGTATGCAATATCAAGTTTCCAACTTGCTCATGGAATGTCCCATACCCGTAGTCAACACCAGGAATATGTACGGAGTGGGCGGAACTATACGTGCAGCCGGCAACATCACTCAAGAATTGCACTCCAAGGACAACAATAAAAATATAACTTTAAACGAAGTTGAAGACTTGACTCTAAGGCTTATAAAACAGGACAGAGAAACTCTGAGAGTGACATTGCAAGTAACCCCCGAACGTATTCACACACAAGTGCCGGGCATGGTCATACTTACAGAAGTCATGAAGATGTTCAATATAGGAGAAGTTGAAATATCCAAAAACGGAGTTAGAGAAGGATACCTTTATTTGAAACAAAAGGAGATAGTATATGATGGATTATAGTTATACACAAAATAGGGAATTATCCTGGTTAAACTTCAACAGAAGAGTAATGGAAGAAGCCCTTGACGAATCTGTGCCTCTTTTTGAAAAACTGAAATTTTTGCAGATATTTTGTTCTAATTTAGACGAATTTTGCATGGTAAGGGTGGGAGGACTGACAGACCTCTCCCTGCTAAATGACAATCAAATAGACAACAAGAGCGGTTTGAGCGCATCTGAACAACTTGATTTGATATTTTCCACAATGAGCGACCTGTACAAGGAAAAGGACGGCGTTTTTGAAATAGTCGAAGAGGAATTTAGAAAATCAGGCATATACAATTTAAACATCGATGAACTGACCAAGACCCAAAGAAAAGCTGTATACAAGTATTTTAAAGACTACATACTGCCCATATTGTCACCCATGACCATAGACCTTCAAAGACCCTTCCCCTTCTTGGAAAATGGTTCGGAATACTTAATACTGGATTTAGAAGAAAAGGGAAAGATTCACTACGGGATAATGGCATTGCCTAAAATACTTCCCAAAATAATCAAGCTCACATCCTCCAGCGGATACCCCTTCATA
This sequence comes from Peptoniphilus sp., assembly GCA_030532275.1. Taxonomy (GTDB): domain Bacteria; phylum Bacillota; class Clostridia; order Tissierellales; family Peptoniphilaceae; genus Peptoniphilus_E. The sequence continues at coordinate 24,272 of JAUNLL010000008.1, forward strand.
AGGACATCAAAGGTAATATACGAATTTGTCGACGATTGTTATCCCAATGCCAAGGTACTGGCAAAGACCATCATAAGAGTTACCAGAAACGCGGATTTGTCGGCAGATGACGAGATATCCTACGACGAAGTGGATTACAGATCCCACATGAAAAAAATCCTCAAGAAGAGAAAAAGACTTCAACCGGTGCGTGTGGAAGTCAATGAAAAGGCAAGAGAGAGCTTTGAAACTTTGTTGTGCAGTGAACTGAACATAAAAAGAAACCAAATATTTCAAAGTGATGCCCCCTTGTCCATGGAATATGTATCGGAACTAAAGGACTACTTGAGTGAAGACTTCATAGCACAAAATTCCTACAACAACTACTTGCCTAAATTGGGAAATAAAATCGGATTCACCGGAGATTTAATAGATAAAGTAAAGAAAAAAGACTACCTGTTAAGCTATCCCTACGACAGCATGGACTCCTTCTTAAAACTCATAGAACAGGCATCCTACGACGACAGAGTGGTGAGCATAAAGATAACCATTTACAGACTTGCAAAGAATTCAAGACTGGTAAACTATCTGTGCAGAGCGGCGGAAAACGGCAAGGAAGTCTTAGTAATAATGGAACTCAGAGCCAGATTTGACGAACAAAACAACTTGGACTACTCAAAACAACTTTACGATGCAGGTTGTAACCTGATCTATGGAATGTCGGGGTACAAAGTTCACTCTAAAATCTGCCTCATAACCCTCAAAGACGATGTGGGCTGGAGCTACATCACGCAGATAGGCACGGGAAACTACAACGAATCCACAGCCACGGGATACTCCGATCTGTCCCTGATGACTGCAAACTACGACATAGGCAAGGATGCCGTACACTTCTTTAAAAACATCTCCACGGGAAACCTCGAGGGCAAGTACAAAAACCTATTGCAATCACCCTCCACGCTCAAATCGGAGCTGTTGAAGATGATGGATGAAGAAATTGCTAAGGGATCCCAAGGATTTATCTTTTTCAAGATGAACTCCCTCACGGACAGGGATTTCATAGACAAACTCAAAGAAGCCTCCGATGCCGGAGTAAAGGTACAGTTAATAATAAGAGGAATATGTTGTCTGCTTCCGGGAATAGAAGGCAAGACGGAAAACATCGAAGCGAAATCCATAGTGGGAAGATTTTTGGAACACGCAAGAATCTACATACTGGGAAGAGAAAATCCGAAAATCTACATCGGCTCTGCAGATTTGATGACACGAAACACCGAACACAGAGTGGAACTTCTCTGTGCAGTCCTAGACCATAAAATAAAAGACAGAATAATAGAATTCATGGACATACAATTTGCCGACAATCTCAAGGGCAGAAGATTCGGCAGCGACGGAAATCTCCACAAGATAGAAGATGACAAACCCAAGGTGAATGCGCAGATCTACTTCATGGAACAGGAATACGAACTGGAAGAAGAAAAATCTGCCAAGACGGGATTTTTCACCAAACTGTCCAATGCCATCAAAGCTCTATTGGCCAAGTAAAATACACATTAAAAATTCAACGATTAATCGACACAGAGATCTCCCTTTGTGTCGATTTTTAATTTCAGCATAAAATTAAACAGTTTCTGAAAATCATAAAATTTTCTGAAAATAATTCATGCTCAAATAGGGACACAGTTAAATTGTGGGTATAAACTATAATGATAGGGAATAAAAAAGAATTTTAGGGAGGAAATTATGATAAGTTTATTATTGAAAATACTTGCATCGGGTGTTGCCATATGGTTGGCGGCCTTTTTAGCTCCAGGAATGAGCGTTCAAAACTTCAGCGCTGCAATTGTGGCGGCTGTTGCCATGGGTGTCTTGGACTGGATTATAAATAAGTTTTTGGGAGTGGATCCCTCGCCCACGGGCAAAGGAATCACAGGTTTTTTAGTGGCGGCTGTCCTTCTCTTCGTGGCAGGTAAAATGGTCGACGGATTCAACGTTTCAGTTTTAGGAGCCTTAATCGGTGCCTTCGTCTTGGGAATAGTGGATGTATTCATTCCCGGCGGAAGAACCTATTGAAGTTAGAGCAGTAGCTTAGGGACATAATATATCATTGCGGAAATTCCCATGGTGGAAAGTTAGTACAACAAAAAATCACCATAGTAAGAACCTACTGTCAAATAAAAGAATAGCAAAATCAAAGTCCTCGGAGACATCTATCCGAGGATTTTTTTAATGAAAGTATGCAAAAAGAAAAATTTATTGAATTTATTAAAAAATTGTATATAAAACTTGTAATTTATGAAAAGTAGAGAGATAATACTATTCAATAGTGAATTGATATAGAAATGGAATTCTTATAAGGTTTATTCTAAATTGAAAAAAATAAGTTTTATAAGTTTAAATTTCATGTATTTCACTATTGGCAGACAATTATTATTTAAGGAGGACGACATGAAAAAATTCAAGTTTATTTCGAAGCTGATAGTTTTCTCACTTGTCTTTAATATCTTGGGAACTATCGTCGTAAGTGCACAGAGTTTAAATTTTGTTGAACCGGAATACATAATGGAAGAAATCAAGACTAAGCATGATTTGCATGAGCATTTTTTCGATGAAGATATGCCGAAACGAAGTGAAGAACAGGCTCAAAGGGGCCCGGGGGGGGCTGAGAGGGCCGTATCTTTAAGCTACGAGGAGGAAGGCTCCTTGGAGCTGTCGGAAGTATCCATGGCTCTCAGAGCGCCCAGGAGCGCTCCCGTTGAGATATCTTCATGGGAAGATTTAAAAGATGAGATTTTGGGTGTAGGAAAACAGACAAATCCGATGTATGAAACCAAGAGATTGTTTTTAAAAGGAAACAATTATGTTTTAAAGGATGATATAGAAATCGACTTATCCGATCCCTATTTCGACGACAAGGAAGAGTATATCAAAAATGGTATTCTGTCCTTTGAAAGCTATAGATTAGATTTTCCAGGGGGTTCTCAAGTAGCCGTAGGAGAAGATTTTAAATTTGACGGAGGAGGACATAGTGTAACTATCAAGGCGGGAGCGGACGGTTATGCAAAATCCCTTTTCGGATGTATTGTAGCAAGTGAAATTGAAATCAAAGATATAAACCTTGAGTTTAATTCCGACGTCTACGGACAAACCTTCGCAGACTTAATCCATGCCTTCAAACATACAGAGGCCAACGACTATTCCTTGGCGAGAGGAGTCGTCAAAGGTATTTCCGTCAAGGTGGCGGGTGACGTCGTACCTAAGATAGAATTTGATAAAGACAATAATTACAGTTTGAACTGTACTAAGTATGCGGGGACATATCAAGGAGCTATTGCGGCAGGTTTTGCAATAGCCATTAACCAGTGCCATATTGAAGATATAGAAGTCGATATTACAGGTAATGTGGGCTCGGCCACCGCTCACCAACTCACCGACGAAGAAAAGGAATTTTCAAAGTATAGAGAATTTTCATCAGGTGCCTTCGGCTTTATGTTTCACGCAGAAAGTGGCTGGATGGTTAGAGATGGTTTAGGAGGCAGGTCTTGGGATGAATTGTTTAAAAATGGCAACTATGAAGTGCTAAGAGATCGTGGATATATTGAAAATGTAGTTGTCAATATAGGTGGTTCTGTCATCGCCACGGGATATAACAACGTATATTCTTCGGGATTTATGCACTGTTGTGCGGAAAAATGGGTGGACGGTGTAGAAGTCGATATTGCAGGTGATATCAAGGCGACTGCTCAAGGCGGAAACAACAGTCTTTATGGAAATCGTAGTTATGATGACTCCTATGCAACGGGTTTTGCCGAAGGCATTGAAACTTTAATGAATTCCCAATTGACTGTAAATAACATCATTCTTGATATCAGTGATGATTATTGCGATGATCTTTATGAAAATGGGAAAAAAAACAACCTTGCTATGCTCACGGGGATGGGAGATAACGAAGGATTAGGTTACATAATAAGAATTTTAAATAATAAAATAAAAATAAAGGGTAAACTCGAAGGCAAGGGACCCATCCATATAGTTGCTTCAGCGGTATACGAAAATATGTGGAACAGCAGCGGAGAGCGTGGTGTCGACTGGATGCAATTCTTTGAAGACAACCATACAGAAGTAGGAGAAGTCTATCTTGAAACCCTTAGAGATAATACTGCTCAATACTACGGTGTAGGTAGACAGTTCCGAACAGGTGCCTTGGATTTGAGTTATGCGCATAATCAGGAAAAAAAGCCTTTAGAACAAAGTTTCGCTAAAAATAATACTCTTACAGTTGGAAAACTAAGTGTAGTGGGAACCGGACAAGGTGGAGTTGCATCGGTATATCCCAGTTTCTACATTGCATCCGATGTAAAAAACAATGAAATAAAGTACGGAGATGTAAGTATCGACACGGACGAAGTATATTTTGAAGGTCTTGGAGATCTTAGAAACTATGCACCCTCAGTAGATAACAGCATGGTGGAAGTTACGGAGAAGAACAATGTTGAATTTGGCAATATTTCCATTACTGCAAGGGAATATGCCAATATCTCCCTTATGGCAGGTGAGATTGTAGCAGGAAAGACACTGAAGGACAATACCCTTAGGGCAAAGAATATCGATGTCAATGTTACTTCAAAAGAATCTCTATACTTTGGAGGACTGGCCAATGAAAATGGCGGTTCTATTGAAAATTGTCATCTTTTTGTAGAGGATATCGACATTAAAACAGCGGGAAGGATCTATTTCGGCTTGGGAGCGGCACTTAACCACAGGAAATTTACAGAAAACGGTCAAACATTTTATGAAAAGGGAAGCATAAAGGATTCAACGGTGCTAGTCGATAACGATATAAAGATAGATGCTGGAGGAAACGCCTATGCGGGAATCTTTGCAGGTTATGCGAAGGAAGGAGAATTTTACAATTGTCATGCACAATTAAACGGAGATTTTATCAGAGATATCAATAAAGTTTTCGGAGCCTTTGCAGGGTGGTTGACTGAAGCGAAAGTGGAAAATTCATCTGTCCTCATGCTCAACGATTACGCTCCCTTTGTAAATACGATGAATGGAGGAATCCTTGATACCGTAGCAAACTATTCAAGTATGGGAAGTTTCAAATACTACACAGGAATGCTTGCTTCAGGAAAAAATGTAACGATTAAAAATTCAACTTATCTTGTAGATAAGACCTTTGAATATACGGACGGGTCCGGACAGCAACAAGTCAAAGATAATGAAAATTCACCTATGTACAGAGCCGACAATGTTTCCGCAGAGTCCGGTAATAACTACATAGTTATTGTAGGAAAGGATGAAAATGCGGAATACAACCGTGTGGCATATGCGGTGGAAGAACGTGATGCCACGGCGGATGAGATGGCGGATGGGGTTCGAGTGTTTGCAAAAGGCGGAGAACCTGTGGGAAAAATCAATATTGCCAAGAGAGATTTCCAAGATAAATATTGGGGCTCAGAGGCAGAACCTTACGAAATAGGAGATCAAGAAAAAGATTTTGCCTATGTGAATAGGAATCCCGACAATATTGAGATTTCAATTTTAGATTTGCGCGGTGAGTCCGACGGTACTGCCAATGGGTTAGGATTGGCGGGAGCTCTGGTTCAATCTGACGGATCAAGGGTAGGACTGCTGAACTACTATCGACGCATCACGGGAGTTTCTACACCTGGTGGACCGATTTATGACTTATTGGGAATAAAAGCGATTTCTAAGGAACCGGATCCCGAACCTAATCCCGATCCAAATCCAGACCCAAAT
>JAUNLL010000085.1 GCA_030532275.1 Peptoniphilus sp.
GCAGCAGCACCTGCAGAAGAAGAAAAAACTGAATTCAACGTTATCCTTAAGGAAGTAGGAGCAGAAAAGATCAAGGTTATCAAAGTAGTTAAAGACCTTACAGGATTAGGACTAAAAGAAGCTAAAGCATTAGTTGACGGAGCTCCTAAGGCTGTTAAAGAAAACGCACCTAAGGAAGAAGCTGAACAAATCAAAGCTAAGCTTGAAGAAGTTGGAGCAACTGTAGAACTTGACTGATTAAGCTGAATTTATCAGAATCAAAGCCCTTTAATACCATTGAAGGGCTTTTTTTATTTTGCATTTAAAGTACAAAGATTGGTGAGATGAAATATTAAATTTGTAAAAATTTTTTAAAATTAAATAATATCTTGATAATTTTAATTGACTTTGCTTTGTCCTTGGAGTATCATTATTCGAGAAGAAATTACTTTTAATTTAGTGCGGGACGCTAAAAAGGTAATATAGGGAAACTATATGCTTGTCCCTCCTGCACATATACAAGGAGGAAATATGTTAAGACATTTAATTGAACCCAGTGATTTTAGTAAAAATGATTATGAAGTTTTATTCAGACTTGCTGATAATATTGTTGACAATCCCGAAAAATACGGAAGTGTTTGCAATGGTAAATTATTGGCAAGTCTTTTTTTTGAACCTTCTACGAGGACAAGACTTTCCTTTGAATCTGCTATGTACAGATTAGGAGGTAATGTGGTCGGTTTTGCAGATGCCATGTCATCTTCAACGGCAAAGGGAGAATCTCTTACAGACACCCTAAGAACTGTTGAGAATTATGCTGATATAGCTGCCATGAGACATCCCAAGGAAGGTGCGGCACTTCTCTGCTCAAAGAAAATGACCACTATGCCGATTATAAACGCAGGTGATGGAGGTCATCAACACCCGACACAAACTCTCACGGACTTGATGACTATCAGGCATTACAAGGGAGAATTTGAAGGACTTAAGATAGGACTTTGCGGAGATTTAAAATTCGGTAGAACTATCCACTCCCTCATGAGACAGATGGCGAGATACGACGGAGTTGAATTTGTGTTTATCTCTCCTGAAGAACTGAAAATGCCAAGACAATTTAAAAATGAAATAGATTCATCAAGATATACCGAAACCCAAGATTTGAAGGAATCCATATCAGATCTTGATATACTCTACATGTCCAGAGTTCAAAGAGAGAGATTTGTATCTGAAGAAGAATATCTGAGATTGAAGGACTTCTTCATACTTGATAACGATAAGATGAAGTATGCGAAGAAGGATATGATAGTTTTGCACCCTCTTCCAAGGGTCAATGAAATAGCTGTGGAAGTGGATTATGACAAGAGAGCTGTCTATTTTGAACAAGCTAAATTCGGTATGTATATAAGAATGGCTCTTATAATGTTTTTACTTGGTCTGGAGGGTTAAAAGATGATAAATGTTTCAAAGATAAAAAAGGGAATAGTGCTTGATCATATTGAAAGCGGTAGAGGACACGTTTTATACAATGCGTTGAAACTTGCGGAAGTGGAAGATCCCGTGGTGTTGATGCAAAATATAAATTCAACTTCCATGGGCAAAAAGGATTTAATAAAGATTGAAACGGATTTCAACCCGGACTTCACAGTTTTGGGACTTATTTCACCTCATACCACTGTGAACTTCATAGAAGATGGAAACAGAGTCAAAAAACTCAGATTGGAGTTGCCAGAAAAGGTTGAAGGAATAATGAAGTGTGGCAATCCAAGATGTATTTCCAATATCGAAAAGGTGGAATCGCACAGATTCACACTTGCAAACGAAGATACAAAGGAATACAGATGTGAATACTGTGATTCCTTGACCACATATGAGGAGGAATGATGAGCAAGGTAATTTGGAATAAAGATCTTGACGGGCACAATTTTTTGCTGAAAATCGATAAAATAGTTGATGTTCTGCCCGGACAGTTTTTTATGTTAAGAGCGTGGGATAAATATCCTACGCTTTCACGCCCTGTAAGCATTTATGATGTGCAAGAGGACGGACTTGTCTTTTTAATAGAAAAAGTAGGAGTGGGCACTGATATACTCTCAAATTTAAAGGCGGGAGATGAAATAAAGGTCTTCGGCCCCTATGGAAATGGTTTCAAATATGAAAATATAGATGAAGTTTCCTTAATCGGGGGAGGTGTGGGCGTTGCTCCCTTTTACTACTTGGCAAAGGAAATAAAAAAGAACAATGAAAATGCTGTCATAGACCTTTACTTGGGAGAGAGAGAAGGTCAAGAACTGGAGAAGTGTTTTTCAGACTTGGACGTGAATTTCAAATACAAAAAGGGCGGGCTTATAACAGATATCATAAATTATGACAAAAAACTCATATACACCTGCGGACCGGACGTGATGATGTATGCCATAAGAGATGAAGCCATGAAGAGGGGCATAGAAGTGTATATGTCCTTGGATAAGAGAATGGGATGCGGATTGGGTGCCTGCTTGTCCTGTACTTGCGATACCACACAGGGAAGAGTCAGATCCTGCAAGGAAGGTCCTGTGTTTAAAGGAAGTGATTTAATTGAATAGACTGGAAACAAATGTGTTGGGCGTGCAGTTCAAAAACCCCATAATCGCAGCGTCGGGCACCTACGGTTTCGGCGAAGAATACAAAAATTATTACGATCCGAAAATATTAGGTGGAATTTCTTCCAAGGGATTGACCTTAAATCCCAAACCGGGCAACGATGGAATCAGAATCTGGGAAACTCCCAGCGGTGTTTTAAATTCCATAGGACTTGAAAATCCGGGAGTTGAATATTTTTGCAAAAACATATTGCAGGGCATGAATGAGTTGGGCACAAATGTATTGGTCAACTTGGGCGGCAATACCATTGACGAATATTTAAGGGCTGCTGAAATGCTCAACGACTACGATTTTTTTGCCATTGAACTCAACATTTCCTGTCCCAATGTAAAAGAGGGTGGAATGGCCTTTGGCATTGAAACGGAGACCTCTGCCGAAGTCACGGCAAAAGTCCGAAGCGTGACTGATAAAAGACTCATAGTCAAACTTTCACCCAATGCGAGAAATATAGAGGAAAATGCAAAGGCTGTGGAAGAAGCGGGAGCCGATGGATTATCTCTTGTAAATACATTTTTGGGTATGGCTGTGGACATAAAGACGGGCAAAGCTGTCTTTGAAAACGTCTATGCCGGACTTTCAGGTCCTGCAATTAAACCCATAGCCTTGAGAATGGTACATCAAGTCTGCAAAAATGTAAGTATTCCAGTAATAGGAATGGGAGGAATTACAACAGGAGCCGACGTCATAGAATTCATCATGGCAGGGGCAAGTTTAGTGGAAGTGGGAACAGCCAACTTCATGAATCCCATGGCTATGAAAAACATAATCCATGAAGCTGAGGAATATTTGAGAATTAAAAACACCACAATAGACGAAATTTGGCGAATTTTGATTTAATACAACCTTTTTTACTTTATAAAAGTTCTAAAGTGATGTATAATAAAAATACGTTGAGATATTCGTATATATTTAAGTAAAGAAGGTTAGGATTTTGAGTTTTTCATCACTTGTAAAGGCTGAATTGGCGAAGACCTCTGTGGAGGGCAATTGCGATGTCATAGCGGAGATAGCCGGTTTTGTTCCCATGTGCGGTTCTTTAAAATTCACCGGTGCCGGCATGATACTTGGCTTTAATACGGAGAGTGCACCGGTGGCAAGGAGATTGTTCACTTTTTTGAAAAGGTATTATTCCGATGAGGTGAACGTAAAATTCTCAAAATCCAAACAACTTAAAAAGAACAATATATATTCCGTAGTGCTTGAAAATGAAAGTGAAACTAAAATGCTGCTTGACGACATAGATTATCTGAGGGGTGCAAACGTATTTATGCCCAATTATGCACCTCATAGGATACTGAAGGACGACTGTTGCAAGAGAGCCTATATCCGAGGCAGTTTCTTAGGAGCAGGATCCATTTCCAATCCCAAGAAGTACTACCATCTTGAGTTTGTGTGCAACAATGAAGCACATAGCAAATTTTTAAGCGAGATAATAAACGGTTTCGGATTTAAATCAAAAAT
>JAUNLL010000086.1 GCA_030532275.1 Peptoniphilus sp.
TTCAACAAGTGTTAAATTTTTTCCCACTTCATGCATACCGCCAAGGGGAATAATATTTAACTTATTAGTGTTCCTCTTTATCATTCTCCTTTATAATCACGTCATTCATGTCAATTTCCATATAATTTAAGATTGTGATCAGTTATTTTAAAATTTTCGCTATTTTCAATTTTATCTTCCAAATCGTCCAACAAATCCAGTTTTACTTCTATTACTTTGGAGCAATTTAGACAAATTAAATGATGATGTCTGTGCGAAGAATCCTGTGATTTAATCTCGTATCTTATGACCCCATCATCAAAACTTATTTTGTAGAGTATATCCAGTTGTTCAAATAACATCAATGTTCTATATACTGTGGCGATTCCTATCTCGGGATGAGTTTTTAGTATTTCAGCATAAACATCTTCAGTTGAAAGATGTTTACCGGGATTGTTTAAAAAAACATTGTAAATTTCAACTCTTTGATTCGTATATTTATGTCCGCTCTCTTTTAATACATCTCTTATATAATCTCTAGTATCCATAATTTCCTCGAATTAATTTTCTTCTAAATTCAATAATTCTTCATAAGCTTCTTTAGCTTCTTCCAATTCTTCATCATCAATGCCCACAAGGTATTCTTCGCCATCTTCATCAGTTTCAATTCTCAATAAATACATTATATCCTCTAAATTATCCGATGGCTCCATTGCAACATAGTCTTTGTCATCTAAACTGAACTTAGCTTTTATATTAAATTCCTGAGCTTTTCCTTCTTCATCATAAAAGACTTGTTTTTCCATACTTCCTCCTATTGTCGATCAAGATAAGTTTGCAAAATATACGTTGCAGCAATTTTATCGATATATTTTTTCCTGTTTTCTCTTCTTACATTTCCTTCAATTAAAATTTTATTTGCGGATATACTGCTGAGTCTTTCATCAATATAAATTATCTCTACACCAAATTTATTTCCGAGTTTTTTAGAAAATTTAATTACCTTTTCTGCCTGTGGACCGACTGTATTATTCATGTTTTTAGGAAGACCTACAACCACTTTTTCTATATTGTATTCTGAAATAATTTCGTATAGCTCTTCATACGCTTGTCTATTTGATTCTCTTAATATAGTTTTTAAAGGCTGAGCAGTAAATAATAATTCGTCGCTTATGGCTACGCCGATCCATTTATCTCCTATATCCAAACCTAAAATTCTAATAAAATCACAACCATTTCTGCATATTTTATTTAAATCATAATAAGATTTAAGTGAGATGGATATCCATCTCACTAATTATTTTAAATATGATTTTAATAATTCTGCTAATAAATTATCACGTTCAACTTTTTGAATTATGGATCTAGCATTATTGTAACTTGTAATATATGTCGGATCTCCGGAAAGTATATATCCTATTATTTGGTCTATGGGATTGTATCCTCTTTCTTCCAATGCAAAATAAACATCCTTAATAATCTTCTTATACTTTTCAGATTCCAAGTTTTGTTTTTCGAATACTTGTGTTTCATAATTTTTATCCATAATAAACCTCCATTGTGATTATTATATCACAGAAAAATAATAATCATCATAATAGATTTTTCAAACTATCCAGTGCTTCGTCTATTTTAGCTAAATCCTTAGCTCCTGCAGTGGCCATATCAGGTCTGCCCCCGCCGCCTCCGCCTGCGATTTTTGATACTTCTTTGACAATTTTACCCGCATTTAATCCTTTTTTAACTAAGTCCTTTGAAACTGCACAGACAAAATTAATTTTATCTGAATTAACAGTAGCAAATAACACTACTACAGATCCCACTCTATCTCTGACCATGTCCGCCATATTTCTAAGAGTGTCCAAATCAACATTTTCAAACTTAGATTTAATATAATTTATTCCCTTTTCTGTTTCCATCGAGTCTATTAAGGTAGAAATTTCATCCTTTGCTGATTTCAGCTTCAGTTCATTTATTTCTTTTTCAAAGGTTTTTACCGACTTAGTCAATTGAGAGATTTTATTTAATATATCAGTTTTGTTTGTTTTGAGCAGATCGGCGCTTTGATCTCTTAAATCTTCTAAAGAATTCAGATATTTGTATACTGAAGGACCTGTGATAGATTCAATTCTTCTAACGCCTGAAGATATGCCGGATTCAGATAGAATTTTAAACATCTGAATTTCAGAAGTGTTACTTACATGAGTGCCTCCGCACAATTCCGTTGAGTAATCTCCCATGGATACTACTCTTACCTTGTCATCGTATTTATCTTCAAACAAACCTATTGCCCCGTCTTTATAGGCATCAGCCAAGCTTTTAATCTCTGTCTTTACATCCATTGCCTCGGATATCTTTTCATTTACTCTGTTTTCTATTTTTAGCAAATCATCCTTGGTTACAGATTCAAAATGAGTGAAGTCAAATCGCATGGAATTTTCTAAAACTTCTGAACCGGCTTGATTTACATGATCACCTAATACTTCCTTTAAGGCTTTATGAAGAAGGTGTGTTACGGAGTGATTTTTTCTGATGTTATTTCTTCTCTTTACATCGATTTCGGCAGATACCTGTGATTTGTATGCAGTACCTTCATCCACTTCCACAACATGAAGAAAGGCCCCACTTTTTGTCTTCTTTGTATCAATGACCTTTGCTTTAAAATCGTCATTGTAAATAATACCTATATCTCCTACTTGACCGCCGCTTTCTCCATAGAAAGGAGTTTTGTCAAGGATTATTATTCCTCTTTCTCCTTCACTTAATTCAGCTACCTCTTCATTATTTTTTAATATCATAACAACATTAGAGATTGAATTATTTTCTTCATATCCCAAAAATTCTGTTTGAATTCCATCAAGGATTTCATAATCAGAGTTATTTGCCCATCCGGAGTCATGTTGTTCAGCTCTTGCCGCTCTTGCTCTATTTCTTTGTTCTTCCATGAGAACATTGAAGTTTTCAACATCTACACTAATATTTTTTTCACTTAATATTTCTTGTGTTAAGTCTATGGGAAATCCATAGGTGTCATACAATTTAAATACTTTTTCGCCGTTGAGTACATCTTTCCCAGATATTTTCAACTCTTCTACATAGGATTCAAGTATTTGCATTCCTGATTCAAGAGTTTCCAAGAATTTATCTTCTTCGGCTTTTATTACCTTTGTGATTTTTTCTCTATTTTTCTTTAATTCACCATAGTAATCATTGCCCCAAGAGTCTATGACAAATTCAGATAGCCCGTATAAAAAGCCACCTTCTATTCCTAAGAGTTTGCCATGACGTGCAGCTCTTCTTATCAATCTTCTAAGAACATAACCTCTTCCCTCATTGGAAGGTCTTATATTATCAGATACCATGAAAGTAATCGCTCTAATATGATCTGTTATAACTCTTACGGATTGATCAAATTTTTTATCACTTTGATAAGTATAGTTAGCTAATTTGGATATTTCTGCAACTATTTCCTTCAATGCGTCTATTTCAAAAATATTGTTTGTGTGTTGAATTACTGTAGCCAGTCTTTCAAGACCCATTCCCGTGTCTATATTGGGATGGCTTAAAGGATGGTAAATTCCCTCTTCATCTTTGTCAAATTGAGTAAATACCAAGTTCCAAACCTCTATAAATCTGTCGCAGTCACAGCCGGGTTTACAATCGGGATCTCCACAACCATATTTTTCTCCTCTGTCCACATAGATTTCAGAGCAAGGACCTGAAGGGCCAACTTCCAATTCCCAAAAATTGTCTTCTTTTCCAAGTCTTACGATCTTATCTTTGGGAATGTTTATCTTTTTATTCCAAATATCATAGGCTTCATCATCATCTAAATATACTGTCACCCAAATTTTTTCAGGATCAATTTCTATGACTTCAGTTAAAAATTCATAGGCCCATGAAATTGCTTCCTCTTTGAAATAATCTCCAAAGGAAAAATTTCCCAACATTTCAAAAAAAGTTGCATGTCTGTCGGTTTTACCAACATTTTCTATATCGCCTGTTCTTATGCATTTTTGGCATGTAGAAACTCTTTTACTTGGCGGAGTCAATTCTCCTGTAAAAT
>JAUNLL010000087.1 GCA_030532275.1 Peptoniphilus sp.
ACAATCTCAAAAGTTGTCCTATTGCAACTAATGTCGACGCCACATAGGTGAGTGCCGCTGCAGATAATACGCTCCTTGAGCCTTTCAGTTGTTCTTCCGAAAGAATTCCCATCGCCAATTGCTCTTGAGCTCTTTTGCTGGCATTGAATTCAACAGGCAACGTGACAATTTGAAACAACACCGCTAAGGAGAACAAAGCTATTCCGATTTTTAGGAAAAAGCTGGAAAAAAACAGTCCCGCAAATATGAACAGCATGGCAATATTTGAACCTGCACTCGCCGCAGGAACCAATAGTGATCTCAGCACAAGGGGTTTGTATCCCCTTTGATGTTGGATTGCATGTCCGACTTCATGGGCGGATATGGCTAAAGATGCTATCGAAGTTCCTTGATATACTTCCTTGGACAAGTTGAGTTCTCTTGTTTGCGGGTTGTAGTTGTCTGAGAGTTTTCCCGGAATCATCTTTATCACAACATCGCTTAAATCGTTTCTATCCATGATTATCTTGGCGGCTTCCGCTCCGTTAATGCCTGTGTTGGAGTCGATCTTGCTGTATTTTCCATAGGCTGAACTGATTTTATACTGAGCGTACATTGCCAACAAAAGCGCAGGCAACACATATATGAAATAATCTAAACTATATCCGTAATATCCGTACATTTCAACCTCCTAAAATTTCTCCCAACTCTAATTTATTCCCTGCAAGGAAGGATTTTACATCCATCTCCCTTTTGCCCGGAAATTGAAGTCTTTTTATTAAAAAACTGCCGTCAATGGTGGCGATTTTTAATTTTTTGTCATTGTCTATGACTTCTCCGGGTCTGCCCTCTGTTTTTTCGTCGAGTAGTTCTATCTCCGTGATCTTAAATCTTTCTCCTCTGTAAGTGGTGGATATTGCATATCTTGACGGCATGGCTCTCAATACTCTTAATATATCTCCAGAAGACCATGTGTTGAAATCTATATACCCTTCGCTTTTATCTATTTTTTCAGCATAGGTGTATCCATCTTTTTGCTTGGTGAATTCTATTTCTCCCTTTTCCAAGTCTTCTATGACTTTTAAAATTAAATCAGCACCTATTTCACTCAAGTGATCTGCCAATTCATCTGCATTTCGCCCTTCTATATCCACTTCTTGAACTGCTGCCACATCTCCTGTATCCATACCTTCGTCCATCTTCATTATGCACAGAGCCGTCCTGTCATCTCCGTTGAATATGGCTCTGTTTATGGGAGCGGCTCCTCTCAGTTTGGGCAGAAGAGAGGGGTGTATATTCAAGCAATAATATTTTGGAATTTCCAGCACTTCCTTCTTCAGCAATGCACCGAAGGAAACCACGACAAATAGGTCCGCTTCTAAAGATTTCAGATATTCAACGGAACTTTCGGAATTTATATTATCAGGCTGAAAAATTTCAAGTCCCAGTTCTTCAGCCCTTTTTTTAATGACGGTCGGTTTTAGTTTTTTTCCTCTTCCTCTAGCCTTGTCCTTACCCGTTACCACGGAGAGGACATCGTGTTTTTCGCTTAATTTTTCAAGAGGTCTGATACCGAACTTAGAGGAAGACATATATACTATCTTCAACTTTTATTCCTCTTTCTCTTCAGCCGTAACAACATATACGTTTTTTGCAATATCCGTGTAAAGTATTCCGTTTAAATGGTCTATTTCATGTTGTAGTATTCTTGCCAACATATCTGTGGCTTCCATTTGCTTCTTGTTGTTGTCCGCATCTACATAATCCACTATTATGTGTGTGGCTCTTTCCACTTCTCCCTGCTTTTCAGGCACGGAAAGACAAGCTTCATAGGATACTTCAGATCCGTCCTTTTCAACTATCTCAGGATTGATCAGCACAGTCCTGGTGTCCGCATTGTCATCTATTACTATCAATCTCTTTAAAATTCCTATTTGAGGAGCAGCAAGTCCAACACCCTGTGCCTCATCCATGGTTTCGTACATATCTTCAATCAACGTTTTAAGTCTGTCGTCAAACTTCTCCACTGTTCTGGATTTTTTTCTCAATATGGGATCTTCGTCTGTTCTAATGGTTCTTAATGCCAATTTCATCACCTTTATATAAATTCTATATCAATATATATCTTGTATTTTTCAAATGTTTTTTCATTTGATTGCATAACTTCTCTTATTTTATCCGTCAAACTTTGCAAATCGTCAGGTTTCACTTTTATGGTACACTTGTTTCTATGCTGCCTTTTTATCTTGGGCAAGCTGATTATTCTCGTGTGTTCTATATAAATATCCTTTAAGATCTTTCCCAAATCTTTTAAAAATAAATGAGATGCCTGATCCAAGTACTTGTCCTCCTTGGAGATGAAGTATATATTTACCATCTTCACAAAGGGAGGATAATTAAATTCTCTTCTATTTCTTATTTCAGTATTAAAAAATCCTATATAATCTGCTTTTTTAGCAAAGAGCACGGCGTAATTTTCGGGATTGTAGGATTGAATTACAACCTCTCCTTCTTTTTTACCCCTTCCCGCCCTGCCTGAAACTTGAGTAAGCAGTTGAAATGTAGTTTCATTGGCTCTGTAATCGGATATGAAAAGAGATAGATCGGCAGCTACCACTCCCACAAGAGTTACATTGTCAAAATCCAACCCCTTGGCGAGCATTTGAGTGCCCACAAGTATGTCCACTTCGTGATTTTTCATCTTCTCATAGGTTTCATCATAGGAATTTTTTTGAGTCATGGTATCTCTGTCCATCCTCAAAACACGCGCATCGGCAAAATTCTTTTGTACTTCTTCTTCAACTCTCTGAGTGCCCACACCGAATTGCCTTATATACTTGCTGCCGCAATTAGGGCATACTTTAACAAGCCTTTTGGTACTGCCACAATAATGACATCTCAATATATCCATATCCCTGTGATAGGTCATGGATATATCGCAATTGTCGCACTTGATGACATAGCCGCAAGATCTGCAGGATACGAAATTAGAAAAACCCCTCCTGTTTAAAAATAGAATTATCTGTTCCTTGTCCTTGAGTTTTTCATGAATTTGCTTAGACAACAGTCCGCTGAATATGGAAGTGTTGCCCCTTATCAATTCATCTCTCATATCGACTATATTGATCTTGGGAAGCCTTGCCCCCTTTACGGCACGTTTTTTCAACTCATATAATTTATACTTGCCGATTTTCGCAAGATAGTAATGGCATATATCAGGTGTTGCAGATCCCAAAACCGTCTTGCCCGACAAAATTTCCATCCTCTTGATTGCAATATCTATGGCATCATATCGCAAAGCATTGTGAAATCTGTAAGAGCTGTCGTGTTCTTCATCTACTATTATCATCTTCAAGTTTTCAAAGGGAGCAAATACTGCCGACCTGGCTCCGACGACTATATCCACATCGCCGTTTTTTATCCTTTGCCAAGAATCGTATCTCTGCCCCAAGGAGAGTTTGGAATGCATCACCGCAACTCTATCCTTAAAAACTCCCTTAAATCGCTCGATCATCTGAGGAGTCAGCCCTATCTCCGGCAGCAGGACTATGACCTGCCCACCCTTGGATGTAATTTCCTTTGCCAACTTCAGATAAATTTCCGTCTTTCCTGAGCCTGTGAGCCCGTGAATCAATGAAACTCCTGCCCTGTCCTCTATTATGGAATTGTATATCTCAAGCTGTTCCATATTTAAACTGTGGGAACTGTCCTCATATTTTACATCATGAGTTTTTCTTTCCACACGAGATTTATATATGGATAACAGTCCCTTGGATTCCAGTGTTTTTACGGGCGAATCCGATATTTTTAAATTTCTCAACATATCTGACAGCGGAGATTCTCTTTTATCAGATAGGTATTCAATTACAAGCAATTGTTTGTCCGAGAGTTTCAATTGATTTTCAGAAATAATTCTGATGTAATCCTCTTTTATCTTTACAAAGTTTTGAAACTTTCCTCCACCGATGGTTGTAATTTTATAATCTTATTTTATGACCTTGTTTTTTATAA
>JAUNLL010000088.1 GCA_030532275.1 Peptoniphilus sp.
AACGGGTTGTAAGAACTTGAAGGTTTTTGGAATATCAAAATTTAAGAAGGGAAAGATATTACGGGGAATCGGCAAGGAAACTTATAGGAAAAGCAGTATAAATGATGTTTTAGCGGTCTTTAAATCGGGATTAAAATTAAATATGCAGAAATAAACAGCTCTAGAGATGGGGCTGTTTTTGCCTTTAAGGATGATTTTATAATATGTAGATATGCTCCCGAGTACGAAGTTTTTGAAAATACATAGTGTTATTGCTGACTGCTCAGCCAGATTGAGTGTGTTTGCCGGATAGGAGTATGCAACACTTTAAGACTTAGAATTTTATATAAAATAGATAAGCGGATCCTCTTACCTACGAGGAGGTTTTTATTTGCATCGGAATATTTTTTAAATAAGTTAAAAATTTTTTTAAAAGATAATTAATTAATAAATTAACGATTAGATATTGAATTATTGGGAATTACAGGCAAAAGATGACTATCTGTTAATTGAAGGGATCTTGATTTTATCGACAAAAGGGTATTGAGATAAACGATTTCACCGTAAAAGGGCTAAAAAAGTTACTAATTGGCATAATAGTTTGATTTATAATTAACATAATTTTAAATAGAATAAACATGAAATAAACGGAGCATCTATATAATGTTGAAAAAAATAGGAGGTTGCTTTATGGAGAATCAAGCAAATATAGGCGAAATAAGCCAAAAAACGAAAGTAAGAAGTGTTATATTCAGTTTAATAGGAGTTTTCTTCTTCTTTGTAAACGTTAACTTCAGAGGAAAGACGACAGTTCCTATGGTACATGTTATGAATCTTGCAAAAGACATAATAACAAAACCGGTTTTAAATGTAATTATTATGATTTGTTGTTTAGCTGTTCTTCTAATGGCGATAATAGTAAAGGCAAATCCTGAAAAACATCAAAGACTTGGCAAATATTATAAGAAAACAGGGGTTATCACTTTTGCAATGTATATTGCAGCGGCAATTTTTAGCGTTTTAACTATTACTAACAAAGGACCGGAATACATAATACAACCCTCTATCGGAGGAAGTGCAATAGCAGTAGCAGGAGACGTATTTTTAGCGGTTGTTATTGCAGGATCTTTAGTTACATTTTTGCTGGAGTTCGGATTTTTTGAATTCTTAGGATATCTAATGGAACCCATAATGAGAAGATTGTTCTTACTTCCCGGAAAATCTGCAGTTGACGCATTGTCATCCTTTGTAGCATCTTCTGCCGTAGGAGTAATGATCACAAGCGATTTGTATGTTAAGAAGGCATATACAGCAAAGGAAGCAAGTGCTATAACAACTAACTTCAGTGTATGTAGTTTAGGAGCTTTCGCATTCTTGTCTGCAAACGTTGGAGTAGAAGAACATTATTTAAAAGTTGTAATTACAGGATTGATCATCACATTCTTAATGGCCATTATAATGGTTAGAATTTATCCTCTATCTAGAAAAGAGCATACATACATAGACGGAACAGTTCAAACTGAAGAAGAAAGAGCACCTAAAAATTACCACAGTGGTATGTTTAAAGAAGCTCTATCACTGGGCTTCCAAAAAGCTTCAACTACTCAAAATGATATTTTCCTTAAAGGAATGGAATCTTCCTTCATGTTCGGTCTTAAGGTAGTTTCTTACGTTGTATCTTTATCAGTAATATCTCTATTTATCGCTACATATACACCCATAGTAAGATTTATAGGTGCTCCTATGGTTCCAATACTAAATCTTTTGGGAATGCCCAATGCGGAAATGATAGCACCGTCAACACTTGTTGGAATATTCGGCTTAGCGATACCTACAGTTTTACTTAAGGGTAAAGCCATAGAATTAGTAAGTGCATTTTTCATAGTTGTATTATCAACATCTCAAATTATATTCTTTACAGAAAGTGCCAACGCTATGCTTGAATCTGAAATACCTGTTAAATTCGGCGAACTGATCTTAATATTTGTTATTAGAACTATAATCTTAGTTCCAATAGTAGCAGTTGTTGCGAAGTTACTTTTTTAAAGGAGAGATTATATGTATATAAAAAAATGGTATGATAAACTTCCTGAGAAACCGACTCTTGAAGAAGGAATCAGGCGAGCTCCCTTCAGAGAGTCGAACCTTAGCAAAAAAGATGTCAAGCTTGCCATAAAAAATGCATTAAGATACATAAATCCTGAAGACCATGAAACTATGGCCAAAGAATTTTATGAAGAAATTATGAAAACCGGAAGAATCTACGGATATAGATTCAGACCTGAAGGAAGGATATATGCTAAGGGCATAGATGAATATGAAGGAAAGTGCACACAAACAAAGGCTATCCAATTGATGATAGACAACAATTTAGACTTTGATGTTGCGCTGTATCCTTACGAACTTGTAACCTATGGTGAAACGGGTCAAGTTTGTCAAAACTGGATGCAATTCAATTTAATAAAACAATATCTTCAAAATATGGAAGAAGACCAAACTTTAATTGTCGATTCAGGACACCCTGTCGGACTGTTTAAATCTCATAGGTCTGCCCCCAGAGTAATACTTGCCAATGGCCTTATAGTTGGAAAATATAATGACAACGATAATTTCAACAGACTTGCAGCTTTAGGTGTTACAAACTACGGCCAATTTACCGCAGGTAGCTGGTTCTATATAGGATCACAAGGGATAGTACACGGAACTTATTCAACACTTTTGAATATTGCAAGAAAGCTATTTAATAGAAGCAACGAAGAAATGTTAAGATCAAAGCTTTTTGTTTCAGCAGGTCTTGGCGGCATGAGTGGAGCACAAGGAAAAGCTTGTAACATCGCAAAGGGAGTTTCAATAATAGCCGAAGTGGACCTTTCAAAAATAGAGCTTAGAATTGAACAAGGCTGGATAGACAAGATTGCACGCAGTCCTGAAGAAGCCTTCCAATTTGCTGAAAAAGCCTTAGAAGCTGGAGAAGCTGTTTCTACTGCCTTTCATGGAAATGTTGTGGACCTTCTTAAGTATGCAGTAGATGAAAATAAAAACATCGACCTGTTGACAGATCAAACTTCTTGCCATGTAAGATATGATGGAGGATATTGTCCTGTGGGATTATCCTTTGAAGAAAAGGCAGAAATGATGGGTTCCAATAAAGAAAAATTCAAAGAAATGGTTGATGCATCACTTAGAAAACATCACGAACTCATAGAAATTCTAAGAAGTCGTGGAACTTATTTCTTTGATTATGGCAACAGTTTTACAACTTCTCTTTACGAAATAGGCATAAAAGAAGTATGTGTAAACGGAGAAAATGCCCTTGACGGTTTCATATATAAGTCCTTCGTAGAAGAATTTATAGGTCCTGACCTATTTGACTACGGATACGGTCCCTTTAGATGGGTGTGCCTATCAGGAAAGAACGAAGACCTTAGAAAGACTGATAATGCAGCGGCAGGTTGCATAGAAAAAGACAGAAGATATCAAGACTATGACAACTATGTTTGGATAAAAGACGCAGAAAAGAATAATCTTGTAGTTGGAAGTAAAGCCAGAATACTATATCAAGACGCTTCAACAAGAGTGAAGATTGCAAAGAAATTTAATGAAATGGTCCGAAAGGGAGAGATAGGTCCTGTATTTGTAGGAAGAGATCACATGGATACCGGTGGAGTAGACGCGCCGTCAAGAGAAACATCAAACATCAAAGACGGATCAAATCTTACTGCAAATATGTCAGCCTTAGTATTTGGCGGCGACTCTACAATGGGAATGACTATGATCTCAATGCACAACGGTGGTGGAACAGGAATAGGAAATTCTCAAAGTTGCGGATACGGATTAGTGTTAGATGGTTCTGAAATGGTTGATGAAATAATAGACAGAGCTATAAGCTACGACGTTCTGTGCGGAGTTGCAAGAAGAGCATGGGCTAGAAACGGGAACTCAATAGATGTAATAAAAGATTATTCTGAAAATAAGGAATATTGTTTCACACTTCCGAATCTTTGTGAC
>JAUNLL010000089.1 GCA_030532275.1 Peptoniphilus sp.
GAAACGGAATTGGTGTGGCAGATTAATCAATATAATCAGATCATAGATCGTGAATCTGGAAGACATTTAAAAGTATTAAAGGAGCTTTCGGAGTCAATAGAGGATATTTCAAATAAAAAGTATATGGTAGATTTTCTCTCAGATTGTTCATACTGTGGAATCCAAGGCATATATTCGCTTAATCGATTTGATGAGCAGTGTTATCATCCTTACCGGGATTTTCTCATGCGTAAGTTATACTATTTGCTTTGTCATGGCGGAGAAGTAGTAGTTGTAGCTGGGGAAAAAGGATTAACTCCAAGACGAATATTTTGTTTTAAAATGAAAGATTTTTTATGGGAAAAAAAGGGAGTACGAAGTAAAAAGCTAAGGCAGCAGGTATTAGAGGAAAATCTGGAAATTCGCAGAAAATCAGTAATTCCGGGATTTTTGCTGGATGATTTATGGTAAGGGGGAATAGTTCCCCAAAATGTTATAGTATGACAGATACAAATAACATTTTGGAGGATGTTGTTTCTTGCAGAAACAAATAGACAATGTATCAGCATTACAATATTTTATCATCCAATATGATCTCGTCAATGTTTACGGAAGGAGTTTTATTAAGTATTACATATTGCCCAATAACCTGGTTCATAATACTGCATAAAAAACTATATTCTTCGTTTGTGATTGCGAATGTAATTTGATTTTCTTTTACTGCTAATATCGTAATTTTATGTGTTTCAAGTAATTTGTTTTTGATAAACCATATGGCAAGGGATTTGGCAGAAAATAGTTTTTCGGCATCCCATGAAAAAACATAGCGAATGGAATAGTAAGGAGCCTGTATCTTTTGGGTTCCATCGTATGTAAATACATAATCTTCAGGAGTTTCTTCTAAAATGGCATAGCTTTCAGAAGAATAATAGTTTGAGGGAATAAAAATCTTTCCAATTGCACGTGCAAGACATATTTTCTGGAAGAGCATATCTTGTTGTGTTGTGCCTACCTTTTCTAATTTTTTATCTAATATACGATATGTTTGGTAATAAGCAGGAAGAATATCCAATATTGAATCTTTTGCGTGAATATGAATGAGCGTATTTAATAAAGATTCGATAGATATTCCCCAGTTATGTATTGGCAGACAAATATCAGCCGTCAGCCGTAGACTAAATATGGAAACATAATATAAGTTATGCTTGAACAAGAAGTAATACAATAAATATGGTTCATAACATATTATTTTTCGTACTTTGCTGCGTGAGATGTAGGGTAAAATATGTTTGAATAGTGCAAAATTATCAGCATGAAAGGTGTAAAATTGTTCCTTTACATACATTAGATACCAGTATTCATTTTTTATTTCTACTATTTCAGCTGGAAGTATCGGTGTTTGAAGAAGATCAAATAAAAAAAGTTCTATTCGCAGCGCCTCTACGATTTCTAAATCAATAATATGGGCTGCAGATAACTCTTGCTCCGAAAGCACCCATGTCTTAGGAGGACGTTTGAGTGGCATTGGCATGGAGCGTACAGCCTCCGTGTTATTTTGGTGATTATAGACGCTTAAAATTTTAGGATTTTTCTTAATGGAAGAATCCGGTTGTTTTTTTTGAGGAGTGCTTATATTTTTCAACTCGGATTTTGGCGGAACTTCTTTTCTATCTTGAGGATATTCCTTGGGGGTAGGAGAGGGTTGTTTTGCAGGGGTGTTGCTATTTTTTCCTTTATCCGGTGATTGAGAAATCTTCTTGCTAATGTGTTCTTGTGATTTACCAGCAAGTAAACCTTCAATCGGAGAAACTATTGCAATACTTGGATTTGTGGCAGTAGCAGAATTACTTGCTATCTTTTTTGTATATTCTAGCTGAAAACACCGGTTCATGATTTCTGCCACATTTTCATCTGAAAATTTTTTTGCGTCAAACTTGGTAAGATTGGTCAAATATTTATGCATGATTTCAAAATCAGCATTGGATAGTTTATTCTTATTATTTTGCTTTAAAGCGGTCATGATTTTATGCTCAATAGATAATAAATCATTTGCTGAGCTTGGGACAGTTTCTAAGTATTCATAAGCAAGACGATTTAAAGGTACAACTAGAACCTTTGATTTGTCAGAAACAGGTATCATGGAACGAAAATGGCGGCAGGTCAGACCTGCTTTTTTTAATGAGTTAAGGTGGTTCCAACTGCTGAGGGCATAAGCGAGTAATATCGACTCTTCATTTTCATAGATATTTTTGTACAGGGAGGAATAGGGACATAATTGGCATATGGAATTACATTTGTATTGTGTAATAATCGAAAAGCATAATTCCTGATAATCAAAATCCATATCCTGATGAAGAAAATCATACGGAATAATTTGGTTTAATTTTAGAAAATCAAATACTTCTTCAGAAGACAAGGTATTATTGGGATATTTTGTGGAATAAGCGGATTTAAGAACTCCGTATATCCGCTGAAAATTTGCAGTACCGTCCTTTTTTGTGATAAATTTGTGACAGGCAGGTATAAACAGTTTCTTATTCATATAAAGCCTCCAATCATGATTATGAGTACACGGTATCAAAGAAAGTGTGGAAGCTCAATGGAGTAAGAGAGGAATGTTTGTCTTATTCTGGTTTGTATCAGGAAGTATTTTATAAAATGTCTAATTTCAGATAGAAGTGTCATATGTAAAAAATTGAAAACCTTTTGTTATCCCTATATAATATAAGTGTGTTTTTTATTGGTAAGCCAAAGAGCAGAACCTTATGATGAATTCCTAGAGATAGGTCGTCAAGAGAACTCTGTCTTTGGCTTTTTTGGTTTACAGCAAAAAAATATTCGGAAAGGAGGATTTGCACAAAGACAGAGAAATTTGTATCAAAAGTAGCACAACAGGCAGGGGAATACCTGCCTGTTGTTATTAAAATCAAAAAAGGAGAACTATAACTATGAAAAAAACGAAAAGATGGTTATCGGGAGCACTTGCAGCTTGCATTTGTTGCTCTAGTATATTCAGCTCAGGTCAAATCGCTCGAGCAGCAGAAATGGCAACACCTGAAATTGAGACAGCACCCATTGTTGAGAATTTGGAACAGGAAGAAACGGAATTGTATAACAGTGATCTGACAGACTTGCCAGATATGAATACTGTGAAAGAAAAGTTATATGGTGATGAAATTGTATTAGCGGAAACTTTAGAACTGAAAAAGGGCAGTGATTTTAAAGGAGATTCCGATTTTACAAATCTGACCTTTAACAAAGAAAAAGTAAAAATTGAATATAAAGGAGCATTCAATGAGAAGTTAGAGGAAATGAATACAGAAAAAGAGGGGTGGTATCAGGCAGTATATGAGGTCTATCCACTACGGGATAACAATCTTGCATATCATGTCCAACGATTTATTGTAATTACAGATAAAGAGCCAGAAACATCGGGTCATTCTGAAAATTCATCAGAAGAAAAGAAGAAGGGAGATGCGGAAGAAGAGGCAGACCCTGAACCCGAAACAACGGATCAGGAATTAAGCGTTGAACAGGAAGGTAATACAGCAGAAGGAACACAAGAAACAATAAATCCTTCTACAGAAGGAGAAATTCTTGAGCAGGATGAGCAAGAAGGTGTTTTTTTATCGGTAGTCCCAAATAGTATGGCAAAACAAAAAGGTACGAATGTCACTTTAGTGAAAGGTAAAAAATTAAAGTATCCTTCTAATGTAGGAAATTACAGTACAAATTATTTTTATGTGAATGGAAAGATTGCCTATTGTCTGGAATCCCATCGTGCTTCACCA
>JAUNLL010000090.1 GCA_030532275.1 Peptoniphilus sp.
ATCTTTGCCCAAAATAATCGCTTTTTTACCCTTTAATTCTCCTTCTATATCCTCGAGGGTGTCCACGGAATCCTCTTTAAGAGTTTGTATATTTCCAAAATCGTTTTTGTATATGCCGTAATATCCCCTTGATCGTCTTGCATCTAATATGGATAGAATAATTCTATCTCCTTCATAATGGTAGGCAAGGGATTTAAGAGAAGATACAGCTTTTATTTTCTTGCCCAAGGTTTGCGCAAGAACTCTTGCCACAGTCACAGCAATTCTCGTGCCCGTATAGGAGCCAGGTCCTACGCCCACTCCTATTAAATCCACATCTTGTATATCCATGTCCAATTTATTGAAAATGTCGGCTATCATATCAGTCAAATCTTCAGAATTGTTTACAGAGGATGTTATTTCAAAGGAGGCTATTTCCCCCTCATCATCCACCAGACCCACCGACGTTCTCATGGTGGATGTATCAATGCCCAGAGCTATCATGCACACACCTCCCTCAAATCTTCCAGCAGTTTTTCAGATCTCTTGCCCACTGCTCTGAAGTCCACACTTCGTCTGTCCTCATCTATTCTTTCGATATTCATTTCAAGATAATCCTCCGGCAAAAACTCCCTTATTTTGTCCGCCCATTCAACGACACATACGCCTTCTCCGTAAAAGTATTCGTCAAAACCCAAGTACTCAACATCTTCAATGTTCTCAAGTCTGTAGGTGTCAAAATGGTATAGGTTCAATTGGCTGTAATATTCATTTATTATGGTGAAAGTGGGTGAGGTTATATAGTCCTCTATTCCCATTCCCTTGCCGATGCTCTTGGTCAAAGTGGTCTTTCCACTTCCCAGATCTCCATTTAAGCAGATTACATCGCCCGCTTTTAGAAGTCCGCCTAAGGTCAATCCCAGTTTTTCCGTTTCCTTCGTATTGTTCAATATCATATTAAAATCTTTCGTAACTCACATGTGTTTCAAAATCAAAGGGTTGCTTTTCACGAACTTCTTCCAGGGGATATCCCATGGAAAGGATACATTCCACATTGTATTTTTCAGGTATGTCCAAAAGCTCCCTCACCTTCTTACTTGCATTGAAACCGTCGGGATCTTTATCTGAGCGCACATTTACAAAACAGGACCCTATTCCCAGTTCCGTAGCTGCAAACATCAAAAATGTGGCCGCTATGCAGGCATCTTGACTGTAAGTGATATCCGCCACATCCTTGTCCGTTAAAACTGCTACGGCAACTTGACAATCCTTTATGAAACTCTCCTTATTATTTTTAAACTTGGACAGTTCAAGTAAAGTATCTTCATCTTCCACTGCAACAAAGTGCAGACAATCCCTACCCTTCGCCGTGGGAGAATACAATCCCGCCTTTAAAATGCTTTCCAAATCTTTTTTATCTATCTTTTTATCGCTGTATTTTCTTATACTTCTTCTGTTCTTTATCAAATCTTCAAACATGATTTCATCCCCCTCTTTCTAAAATATTATACAACAAAACAGTTAAAAATAATCTTCTATAATTTCTCTTTATAATTATATTCACTTAATACCCTGATTCCACAGGATTCTAAAAGTCCCGTCGTAACTCCTCTGCCTTTAACCACTTTACCGCTGAAAGTACCGTCATACAGAAACTCACTTCCACAGCTGGGTGATCTCTCCTTTAAAATAGCGATTTCAATATTCTCCTCCCTGCACTTGGCAAGGGCGAGTTTCGCACCCCTTTTAAAGTATTCCGTCACATCTTCACCCTTTGCGTTCACGACTTTTTCGCCGCGGATTTCCGATGGATCTCTGGGAATTTTAAGCCCTCCCGCCACTTCGGGGCAAAATCCTATCAATTGGTACTCATCACTTAATTTTACCACATCTTCCGTCCTATTATTGCCACCGTTGTACTTGCAGTTACAGCCTAATAAACATGCACTTACTAAAATCTTTTGCACATTACCACCCTTGAATTTTATCAGTTAATTTAATTATATCCATTATACCAAAATAATGCTTTTATTCATTGACTGCGACCCTTCACTAGTTAAAATCGACAAAAAATATTCTAAAGCAACGACGTAAAAGATATAAAATATCAAAATTTTTTAAACTTTTATATCTTATCCTGTTTTATTAAGTACACTTTCGTGATAAACTATAGATTAAGTTTACAATTCAATTTTAAATTTACACGGAGGATAAAATGTACTCTGATAATATAAATAATATAGATAATACAGATAGAGAAACTCAATCAATTAAAGTCAGACAAATGCGCAGAAAAAGGAAGATGGAAATGCGAAGGAAGGCCATGCGAAGAAGGCGAATACTGGCCTTGGCAGTGTTGGCTCTGCTGATTTTCCTCATTTACAAAGCAGTGAGCGGACTCTTCAACAAAAAGGAGCCTGTTTCTATTGAAGGCTCTTTGCCCGCCTGGTACATGGGCATGCTCAATCAGGTAAAGGCTCAAGGCTTCTATGTTGCACCTGAATTTTACAATTCACAAAAAAATGAATTCCTTGCCGCATACGACAGAGCTGCCACCTTTAAACTCAAAATAGTCCCCGGTTCAAACCATGTGACCACAGCCATTAATTACGCCTATGACACAGCTGAGATAAGGTCCTATATAAGGGGCGAAGCTGAATACACAGGAGATCAAAAATTGGTGTTCCTCACCTTTGATGACGGTCCCAACAACAGCGTAACTCCGCAAGTTTTGGATATCTTGGATAAAAACGACGTCCATGCCACATTCTTTTTGCTGGGTTCAGATGTCAACGAATTTCATCAAGACGTCTTAAATAGAATGATTGCCGAAGGAAACAGCATCGGTCTTCACTCCTTCTCACATGTTTACGATGAACTCTATCCCGATAGAGTTGCTAACCCTTCTAAAATAATTGAAGAAGCCAAACTCTCTCAAAACAGGTTGCAAAACATATTCGGAGAAGACTTCATTTCAAATGTATGGAGATACCCCGGCGGTCATATGTCTTGGGACAATACCGTGGAATCCGATGCCATACTCAAGGAAAACGGAATTGAATGGATCGATTGGAACTCCATGAGCGGAGATGCCGAACCCATGGACAGACGACCCAACTCCGGCGAAGAGGCCGTGGCCCTTGTGGATCAGACTTTAAACAAAAATCTTCACAATGAAGTTGCAGTGGTATTGATGCACGATTCAAAGAACAAAATACACACGGTAAATTATTTGCAATCTATAATAGATTATTTTAAAGAAAAAGACTATAAATTCGGTATTTTGAAATAAAACCCGCAGACAACGGGTTTTATTTATATATTTAAGGAGGATTTATGTTAAGTATTAAAGACAATAGCTTTTTAATAGACGATGTGGATTTGAGAGAATTAAAGGAAGTGTACGGCACTCCCCTCTACATATATTCAGTGAGTTCCATCAAGGACAAAATCGCAGAGTTAAAAAGAGATTTTTTAAATAAATACGAAAAAACCACAGTTTCCTATGCTGCAAAGGCATTTCTCTGCAAGAGTTTGATCCACATACTCTCAGAAGAAGATTTAAACTTGGATGTGGTCAGCGGCGGAGAGCTATACATCGCACTGAAAAGCGGCTTCGACCCCGAAAAAATAGAATTCAACGGAAATAACAAGCTGCCTGAAGAAATAGATATGGCTGTTAAAAACAATGTGGGAAAAATAATAATAGACGGATCGGGAGAGATTTCT
>JAUNLL010000091.1 GCA_030532275.1 Peptoniphilus sp.
AAATAATTTATTCAATCGGGGACACCTATGTATTTAACGCAAACTTCTCCTTTGTATTTGATGTCGGCAAGTTCTATTCCCCTTTTTAATTTGTGGAATGTGATGGTTTTTTCCGGTTCTATGCAAGTACCCATCACTTCTCCGGTATCTCCGTTCAGTCCTGAGGCTATGTCCACAGCTACTATTCTCTTTGCAAATTTATTTATTGTATCTATGACCTGTGCATAAAGTCCTTCCACTTTTCTTGATAGTCCTGTTCCGAAGATGCTATCTATTGCCATGCTGTCTTTTAAATCTTCCTCTAGGTCTTTTAATTTGTCTTTTTCTAAAATTTTTATAGAGGCCTTTAATCTTTCAAGTATGTCATAATTTATCTTAAAATCTTTGCTCATCTTCTCCATGTTGCCTATGATGTATACGCTCACATCTTTGCCCTTTAACATAAGATGTCTTGCAATGGCAAGGCCGTCCCCTCCATTGTTGCCCGTGGAACATACCACTGTAAATTTGTCTGATATTTCCTCTACTTCATGGAAAAAAGCCAGTGCGGCATTTTCCATTAGCACTATTGAGGGAATTTTATAGTGTTCTATTGCTCTTCTGTCTGCTTCTTTCATTTCTTCTACGCTTATTACTTCTTTGTTCATTTCATCAACTCTTTAAATAATCTAATATGATTTTCCAACTTTCAATTAAATCCTCTAGTCTGTATCTTGCATTTGCGGAGCTTGTTCCGGGAAGTTTAATGGCTTCCATATTCAATGCATCTCTGTGGTATTTATTGTAGTACCTATGGGACAGACCTCCATTGCAAAAAATCTTCTTTAGGTTCGATTTTTCCTTTATGGATTTGAGATCGGTGGGTTCCACATTTTTTATGCTGCTGTCCATGGATCCTATTATATCGCACTTATATACCACATCGTAAAGTGCTATGTTGTGTTTTAATAAAAATATTTTTTTATTTTTGGCATCTTTGTCTATTTCTTCTTCCAACAATATGGAAATAAGTTTCCAAAACCTGTTTTGAGAATTTGCATAGAAAAAATTCTCTTCTCTTGATTTTACAGAGGGAAAACTGCCCAGTATCAATATTTTTGAGTTTTCATCATAGACGGGTTTTAGGGTGTGGATTAAAGTTTGGTATCTTTGGTCTTTCAATGCTTTCTCCTATAAAAAAGATCCGAAGAATTCTCTTCGGACCTCATATTTTCTATTAAAAATCTACTTCTGTGTCGTAGTAGCAACATTTCAAAAGTTTTTCCATTTCTTCTTGGTTGGGTTGTCTGGGGTTTGATCCTGTGCAGGCATCTCCTATGGCAAGTTCTGCAATTTTAGGAAGTCTTTCAAGGAAAACTTCTTCAGGCACGAATCCTTCTTCTGTCGGATAGCTGTCTTTTCCGTAGTTTTTAATGCAGTGAGGAATATTAAGTGCATCGTTCATTCCTCTTAGGAATTCTATTAATTTAGAAACTTTTTCGTCGTCGTTTGCTCCGCCCAGTTTCATGTAATCAGCTATTACTCCGTAACGTTTTTTAGCTGTTTCATCCTTGGCATTGTAAGCAATTACCTTGGGTAAGTACATCGCATTGGCTGCACCGTGGATTATATGTGCACCGTAATCAGCAAAAACTGCACCTGTTTTATGAGCCATTGAGTGAACTATTCCCAAAAGCGCATTTGAAAATGCCATTCCTGCCAAACATTGAGCGTCATGCATTTCAGCTCTTGCTTCCATATCTCCATTGTAGGATGCAACTAATTTATCTTGAATTGTTTGTATTGCAAATATTGCCAAGGGATCGGAATATGCACTGTTAGCTGTGGATACATAGGCTTCAACTGCGTGAGTCATAGCGTCCATACCTGTGTGAGCAACTAATTTTTGAGGCATTGTTTCAGCAAGTTCGGAATCTACTATTGCTACATCGGGAGTTATTTCAAAATCAGCTATGGGGTATTTTATTCCCTTTTCGTAATCAGTTATTATTGAAAATGCTGTTACTTCAGTAGCTGTTCCTGATGTTGAAGAAACTGCGCAGAAGTGTGCTTTACGTCTTAGTTCCGGAATTCCAAAAACTTTGCACATATCTTCGAAAGTGATGTCGGGATATTCGTATTTTATCCACATAGCTTTGGCTGCATCGATGGGAGAACCTCCTCCAATAGCGATTATCCAGTCGGGTTCAAATTTAAGCATTGCTTCAGCACCCTTCATAACTGTATCTACAGATGGATCGGGTTCAATACCTTCGAAAAGTTCAACTTCCATTCCGGCTTCCTTCAGATAATCTTCCGCTCTTTGTAAAAATCCGAATCTCTTCATTGAACCTCCTCCAATGCAGATCATCGCTTTTTTACCCTTTAAGTTCTTCAGTTCCGCTAAAGATCCTTTTCCATGATAAATGTCTCTTGGTAATGTAAATCTTGCCATAAAAAATCTCCTTTTTTATTATAATCAATCCTTCTTCCCGCAAGTATTATACCACTTTTAATTCAAAAATTAAATTTTTAACAAATTTTTACTGAAATTACCAAATAAAAAAGCTCATTTTTACTTAAAGGACAAAATTTATCCCTTCAAAGCAAAACCGAGCTTATATTTAAATGGAATTTCCCACTTCAATGCTTATTTTATTGAATCTGTCCAATATGTCATCCATTTGAACTTCCTGTTTTTCAGCATCCTTTTTATCTAAAATTACTTTTCCATCGTGCATCATCAAAATTCTGTTTCCGTACTTTAAACTGTATCTCAAGTTGTGAGTTACCATGAGGGCAGTCAATTTCTTTTCTTTGACTATCCTATCGGTTATTTCCATGATTATGTCCGCAGTCTTGGGATCCAGAGCGGCTGTATGCTCATCCAATATTAAAAATTTTATGGGAGTCATGGTCGCCATCAAAAGTGCCACAGCTTGTCTTTGTCCGCCTGAAAGGGAATGTACCTTTTCGTGGAGTTTGTTTTCCAATCCCAATCCCACGGGTGCTAACAGCGATTTGTAATAATCCACTCTCTTTTTATTTACACCTCTGCTTAAATTCCAAGATTTACCCTTGTTGTCCGCCATGGACATATTTTCAAGCAGTGTCATAGACGGAGATGTGCCCATGCCGGGACTTTGAAATACTCTTCCCATGTGAGCGTATCTCAAATGCTCATGTTTATTCGTGATGTCCTCTCCATCTATCATTATACTTCCACCATCAAGGGGTATACTGCCGCAAATGATGTTGAGCATGGAAGTCTTGCCTGAGCCGTTGCTGCCTATGATGCTGACAAATTGTTCATCCTCCACTTTGAGGTTGAACTTGTCGAATATCTGAGATTCGTTTACGGTTCCCATATTGTAATATTTGTCTATATTTTTAAGTTCAAGCATTTTTAGACCTCTTTCTTATGACTTTCCCATCGCCCAATATCAATATTGCTAAGAAAATAGTCGCTGTTATCAGCTTCATGGAATTGGCTGTAAATCCTATCATAATGGCAAAGGCTACACTGGCTTTATAGAGGATGGAGCCTACTACCACCTTTGTAGTTCCCTTTATCACTCCGACGCTTTCAAGAAGTTTCATTCCCAATACGACACTTGCCAGTCCCATGACCATAGAGCCTGTACCCATGGAGATTTCAAAAAACTTTTGCTCCTGCGCTACTA
>JAUNLL010000092.1 GCA_030532275.1 Peptoniphilus sp.
AGGACCTTTAAGTGCCTACAATGTATCGGCCCTAAGTCAAAATCAAATATTGAAAAATGCCCTGGAAAGAAACGACATACTCAATGGAACACAAATAGTTGCTAATTCCAAAACTTCAGAAGAGGATAAAATAACAATAAACGAAACGGTGAAGTACTTGAGTTTGAAACACAGACCCTATGAAAGTCAGTACTTGCCGGCGGATTTTATATACAACGATGAAAATTTCAGCAAGTTGTTTGGATTTAGTCCGACATATAGCAGATATTCCACACTTGACTCCAAAGGTGAAAGCAACAACTACTATTTTGATTTCAACAGTGCGATGAGCACCAAGAATTACGACAAGCTGTTTGTAGTGAACTCGCTTTATTCACCGGGCAACAAGACCTACGGTAACTACGCCATGAGCAACAACGGCGGCAGGATAAAGATAGATTACAAGGATGATAAGAAGGAATTTAATTTAATTACATTCACTACAAGGGAAATTTATGATAAAATGATAGCGTTGAAAAAATCTAAAGATATTTTGGATATAGAAGATCTAGCTATAAAAGGTGTTGCTCAAAATATCAGATACAAGATACTCTTCACCAGTATTTCCGGATATCCCATGGAAGATGATGAACTGGAATGCTATGTGGAATTCTATCTCCTTGTTGCAAGTGAAGAATAATTATTAAAAGTATATAGCTTGTTACTTAAAGTAAGATAGTAGTATCTTAAGCAAGGTAGCCCATAAAGAACCTTTGTCGTCAGGGGTTCTTTTATTTGAACTAAGGGAGGAATTTATTTGGAATGGTATAAACTTACCAAAGAAGAAGTTAAATCAGAGTTGGATGTGGATTTATCCAAAGGTTTGACATCGACTGAAGCGGAACAGAGAATAGAAAAATACGGCAGGAATCAACTGCATGAGGAAGACAGCAAACCCTTTATCAAGAAGTTGGCGGAACAGTTTTTGGATCCCATGATAATAATTTTGATGATTGCAGCCATAATTTCAGGTGTAATGGGTGAAGTTGTGGACTCTGTGGTCATACTTGCCATAGTGATCGTCAATGCATTTTTGTCTTTAAGTCAGGAGGGCAAAGCTGAAAAAGCTATTGCAGCTCTTAAAAAGATGAGTTCTCCGACGGTCAAGGTATTAAGAGATGGAGATTCCATGGAAATTGAAAGTGATCTGCTGGTCCCCGGAGATGTGGTAATTCTTGAAACGGGAGATATTGTACCTGCGGACTTGCGCCTCTTTGAAAGTTCTAACTTGAAGATAGATGAATCATCTTTGACAGGTGAATCTGTGGCGGTGGAAAAACAAGCAGATGCGCAATATTCAGAAGATGTGGGCATAGGCGACAGAGGTAATTATGCTTATAGTGCTTCCATAGTTACATATGGTAGAGGAATAGGAGTAGTAACGGAAACCGGACAAAATACCGAAATCGGAAAAATCGCCAACGCCATAAGTGAAATGGAAGACGAACAGACCCCTTTGCAAAAGAAGCTAGCAAAATTATCTAAGGTATTGGGAATTTTAACCGTCGTTATATGTTTCATCATCTTCGGAGTGGGAATACTCTACGGAAACGAGTATTTTGAGATGTTCATGATGGCTATATCCTTAGCTGTTGCTGCAATTCCTGAAGGACTTCCGGCCATAGTGACCATAGTTCTATCCATAGGAATGAACAACATGGCTCAAAAAAACGCCATAGTCAAGAAATTGCTTGCTGTTGAAACCTTGGGAACTACGACATTTATATGTTCTGACAAAACAGGTACACTCACTCAAAATGAAATGACTGTCACCAAGATGTTTTTAGACGGCAAGGTAATAGATGTTACAGGAACAGGTTATGAACCTGAGGGTAAATTTTTATACGATGAAAAAGAAATAAAGGAAGAAGATTTCAAATCTCTTTATACATTGGCATCCATCGGTGCATTGACCAACGATTCGCAATTAAAAAATCAATCGGGTAATTACACCATAATGGGAGATCCCACAGAAGGTGCTTTAGTTGTACTAAGCCAAAAGTTAGGTCATAGCAAAGAAGATCTAAATGCAAAATATCCCAGAATGGAAGAACTGCCCTTTGATTCCACAAGAAAGATGATGACCACCTTCCACAAGAATTTCATAGAGGATAAGATCGTCAGCTTCACAAAGGGAGCACCTGACATAGTCTTGGCAAGAAGTAACAGAATATTGATAGACGGCGAAATTAAAGACTTGACAGATGAGATGAGAAAAGAAGTCCTTAATAAAAACGTGGAATTCGCTCAAAATGCCTTGAGAGGCTTGGCCTATGCCTACGATATACATGATTCTTTTCCACAGGACATATCCTCTGAAAAAATTGAGAAAGATATGATATTTGTAGGGCTCACCGGAATGATTGACCCTGCAAGACCTGAAGTAAAGGATGCAATCAAGGAATGTAAGAGAGCCGGCATAGTTCCGGTTATGATAACGGGAGATTTCATCGAAACCGCAAAGGCCATAGCAACTGAATTGGGAATATTGGGAGAGGGCGAAAAAGCCATAGTGGGAAGCGACTTAAATAACATGACTCCCGAAGAAATTCAAGAAGTTGTAAAGGTGACCAGAGTATTTGCCAGAGTTTCTCCCGAAAATAAAGTTCAAATAGTGACTGCACTTAAAGCAAACGGTGAAATTGCCGCTATGACGGGAGATGGAGTAAATGATGCTCCTGCCATAAAAAAAGCGGACATCGGTATCGCCATGGGTATTACAGGCACGGACGTATCGAAGAGCACGGCGGAAGTCATTTTGACCGACGACAACTTTGCTACAATAGTAAATGCAGTTGAAGAAGGAAGAATAATCTATGCCAATATCAAAAAATTCGTGGCATTTTTGCTCAGCTGTAATATTGGAGAAATACTGGTTATATTCATCTCCATAATATTGAATTTGCCATCACCCTTCGTACCCATCCAATTGCTTTGGTTGAACTTGGTAACAGATTCCTTCCCTGCCCTTGCCTTAGGAGTTGAAAGGGGAGAATCCGACGTAATGGACGAACCACCTAGAGATCCCGAAGAACCCATACTGGACAGGGAATTGACCATCACTCTTATAATTCAAGCTGTGTCAATTGCGGCGGCTACTTTAGGTGTGTATGTATATGCACTTAGCCATGTGGGCAAGCACGCAGATACTATAATCTATGCCAGAACTATGGCCTACGCAACGCTCATACTTGCAGAACTTTTCAGATCCTACAGCTCCAGAAGCATGAATCACAACATTTGGGAAATCGGAGTGTTCAGCAACATCAGACTTGTACAGGCGACACTGTTCTCATTGTTCCTGATGGCGGTGGTAATGTATGTTCCCTTCTTGGAAGAACTGTTCCATTTGACAGATCTCTACTTTATAGATTGGGTTATAGTCATAGCAGCATCATTCATACCCCTTGTAATAGGTGAAGTTCAAAAAATCATAAGATTTAAAAGAAAAAATAAGGAATGAATTTAAAATAATTCAAAAATCCTCCTGAAACTTTTGATGTGTACCCCAAAAACTGGACACATTAATATTAACTTTGTTTAAACCATGGATGCTATCCTATATTTTGTAGGTGGCATCCAATTTGTTTTTTCTTGGATT
>JAUNLL010000093.1 GCA_030532275.1 Peptoniphilus sp.
ACAGAGTAAGATTTTTATTATCTGGTGGATTGTTTACAAATTATATCCATGGACAGTATAATAAAAATATAAAAAATTTAGGAGGTATTAATAGTATGAAGAAGAAATTAACAGCATTGCTGTTAGCTGTGGCGATGATGTTCACATTGTCGGCATGTACTTCAAACATGAAAGCGTATATTGCAAAATCAACAGAAGTTTCACAATGGGCGGGATCCGATATTTCCGGTTCAGCTGAAATCAAGGTGGATATACAAGATCCCGAAACTAAAGAAAAAATCGACTTCAATATACCCATGACAGTTAAAGGGGTACAACAAGGCACAAAGTCAGAAGTAGAAATAGTTTACGATTTTTCTGAATTCAGCGAAAAATTAAAAGAATCAGGAGAATTTGAAGAAATGGAATTACCCTCTAAAATAAATGCAAAAGTTTATTTTGATGGTGAAACCGGCAAGGTAATGGTTAACAAGGATACATTTAAGGCCTTTGTCATGGATGAGGATTCTCCCTTTGATGAAATCGAAGAAGAATACATAGCTCTTCCCACAGGTTTTGACGAAGAAGTTCCGGGAGCTGCTCAACTGTCAACTAAGGCTCTAAACTATATGAAATCGGCAGAACTTCAAGCTGATGTTACCAATCTTTTAGAAACTGCACTAAAGGGTGTTGAAATTGCCAACGATATGAAGGTGGAAGGAAACAAGTTCACCTATGAAGCAACCATAGACCAACTTACAGATGACGGAGTTAAAATCATCAGCGGAATAATTTCAAACTGGGCTGAAACTGAAGGCCTTGTTGTGGAAATTTTAGGCAAACTGGATATGGAAGTTACAGCAGAAGAACTGGCAGCTATTAAAGAAATAGACGTGGAAGAATTAAAGAGTGGTGCAGAAGAAATAAAAGCTCTTCTTGCAGGTTCAAAAATTAAATCTGAAGTGGAATACGGCGAAGATAAAGTAACTGAAAATGTGGATATGACAATTGCCATTGAAGAATTCTTAACTATGGATATTAATATTAAATCTGAAGCAGTTAAAAATGACGATGCAAAAGTTGTATTTCCCACATCAGTAAAGGAACTTACAATGGATGAATACTTGAATCTACTAGTTCCTGGATTAGCTGAAATGCCTGAAAATTTCATAATCGTAAGACTTAACGGAGAAGAAGTGGTATTTAGCGACCAACAACCCGTGATAGTAGAAGACAGAACTTTGGTTCCCTTTAGAGCGTTGTTTGAACAATTGGGAGCTGAAGATATAACTTGGGACGAAGTAAATAGAACTGTAAGAGCGAAATACGACGACAAGAACATGGTTCTTGAAATCGACAACACCACAGCTATAGTTGGCGACGAAAAGATAACTCTTGACGTACCGGCTCAAATCATCGGCGACAGAACTATGGTTCCCCTTAGATTTGTATCTGAAAACTTCGGCTACAAAGTAAACTTCGACAACGAAATTGAAGGATTGTACTTCATAGATATCTACAATATAAGCGAAGAGGATCTTCAAAAGAAATTAGAAGCACCTCTATTTGAAGAAGAAGACTGAGAAGAGGGTTAAGACCTTCAGAGCAGCGACAAATAAACAACTGGGACCTTGAGGAAACTCAAGGTCTTTTTTATGTGGACAATTATGAAAAAAATCCACATAAAGTTTATGGGAATATGTGGATAATGTGCACAACTTTGGTGATAAGCTATTTACCGCTGTTATACGCGGTTTTTACAATGTTAATAATTCTTAAAGGAGAATGGCTTAAAATAGCGGTTTTAAAGATAACAATAAATATTTTTAATTGAGAATGTGTAATTCAGGGCTATTGATAATGTGGATAATTCTGTTAATATAAAAGCATAATCCCCTTACCCCTATCAATCTTTTATGATAAAAATTTAAGCACTACTAGATTAAAAAAACTTCATGGGTTTCACCGTGAAGTTTTAATTATTTTCATATTCAAACCAGTCCAAGTACAAGGTATCCAATTCCTCTTTAAGTCTGTTTCTTTTTTCGGAAATTTCATGCACATAGTCTATGTCGGAGTATATTTCGTTCTTTGTGAGTTCATCGTCTATGGAATTTACTTCTTCTTCCAACTGATTTATTTTATTCTCCAGTTCCTGTAATTTTCGTTTCTTTTCTCTGTCGAGATTTCTTTCTTCTCTGGTCTGCTTTTTTTGGTTGTAGATTTCGGTTTTGGACAGGAATTCCTCTTGAACTTCTTCGGCAACCTTCGTCTTTTCCACATAGTAGTCGTAGTTGCCCAGATATTCATCGATGCCCTCTTGTTTCATCACGAGGATTTTATCGCACAGTGAGTTTAAAAAGTATCTGTCGTGGCTTATGGATACAATGGTTCCTTCGTAGTCTAAAAGAGCATCTTCAAGGGCGGATTTTGAATCTATGTCCAAGTGGTTGGTGGGTTCGTCAAGGAGCAGCAGGTTTGAGCCCTTGAGCATTATCTTCAACAGTGCAAGTCGTGCCTTTTCTCCTCCGGAGAGGTCCTCTACAATTTTAAATATATCGTCGCCTATAAATAGAAATTTCGCCAAGTAGGAGCGCACTTCGTAGTGATTTAACTTTGGATAGTCGTCCCAAATTTCATCGATAACGGTCTTATCTCCCGACAGGGATTCCATTTCCTGATCGAAGTAGGAGATCATGACCTTCGCACCGAAAGTTATCTGTCCTTGGTCCTTGGATATTTTGTTGTTGAGTATCTTAAAGAGAGTGGACTTTCCGACTCCGTTGGGCCCTATGATTCCAACTTTTTCTTTTTTGTAGATATTAAAATTCAAATTTTCAAAAATCACATTTCCGTCGTAGCTTTTTGACAGGTCCTTGACAGTTAGCACATCTCTGCCCGATTCATACCTGGGAAAGAATTTTATGTTGTAGGTTTTCTTTTCTGAGGGGGGATCTATTTTTTCCATTTTATCCAGGAGTTTCTGACGTGATTTTCCCGCTCTGATAAATCTGTCCCTGCCCATGTTCAAGTATCTTTTTATGATTTCCTTCTGCCTTTTAATTTCCTTTTCCTGATCAAGGTACTGCTTTTTCAAAACTTCCAGCTGTTTTTTTCTTTCTTTTAAATAGAAGGTGTAGTTTCCGTTGAAGTGGGTCAGTTTTTTATTTTCCAAAAGGGATATTTTGTTGACCACATTGTCAAGGAAGTATCTGTCATGGGATATTATTATCTGTGCTCCCTTGTATTCCTTTAAAAATTTTTCGAGCCAGGATATGGCAGATATGTCCAAGTGGTTGGTGGGTTCGTCAAGGAGCATTAAATCAGGCTCCGACAGCAGCAGTTTTGCAAGTGCAAGTCTTGATTTCTGTCCTCCGGAAATTTCGTTAACCTTCTTGCTGAAATCCTCCTTGTCAAAGCCAAGGCCGATTAGAGCGCCTCTTATCTTAGAGGGATAGGAGTATCCGTCAAGTTCCGCGAATTTCTCCTGGAGTTTGCCATAGCGTTCTATGTCCTCTTTTAATTGAGGGTTGTGGGCATCGGAGATCTTCATCTCCAATTCTCTCAAGGTTTGCTCTAATTCAATGAGGTTTTGAAATATTTTTTCACATTCTTTTTGGGGAATTT
>JAUNLL010000009.1 GCA_030532275.1 Peptoniphilus sp.
TGAAGAAGTGGGAGGGATGACCTATCTTGCAGCTTTGACCGGCTCTGTTGTGGCGATCGCCAATGTTAAGTACTACTGCGAAATAATCAAGGAAAAATCCACTCTCAGACAGCTGATCGAAGCATCTGATGAGATAATTTCAAACTGCTACTCTCAAGAGGGTGAAGTGAGCGCCATAATCGAAAGCGCTGAAAAGGCCATATTTGACATAACTCAGGAAACTCACAAGGAAGGTCTCACTCCTGTGAAGGAAGTGCTACTTGAGTCCTTCGCTCAAATAGAGCAGAGGGCGCAAAACCCCGGAGGACTTACGGGACTTACCACGGGTTTTATAGACTTGGACAAAAAATTGTCCGGTCTTCAAAAATCCGACTTGGTGCTTTTAGCGGCAAGACCCTCCATGGGCAAGACGGCCTTGATGGTGAACATAGCCACCAATGCCGCAATAAAGGACAGAGCCTCCGTGGCGATATTTTCTCTGGAAATGAGCAAAAATCAACTTGTTCAGAGAATAATATCCTCCATGGCCCATGTGGATCTCCAAAAAATCATAAGCGGTAATTTAAACGAAGACGAATGGCTCAAGATAATCAACGCCATGCCCATACTGTCGGAGATGAACATAGAAATAGATGATACGGCAGCCATCTCTCCCTTGGAACTCAAAGCCAAGTGCAGAGGATTGATAAATTCTAAGAAAAAACTGGATTTAGTGGTAATAGACTATCTTCAACTGATGCAGATGGGCGCTAAGATCGAATCCAGACAACAGGAGATATCCGCCATATCAAGAAACTTAAAGGCCATAGCCAAGGAACTAAACGTCCCCGTTGTGGCGCTGTCACAATTATCCCGTTCGCCTGAATTGAGATCGGATCACAGACCCATACTTTCGGATTTGAGAGAATCGGGAGCCATCGAACAGGACGCCGATGTGGTTATGTTTTTATACAGAGATGAATACTACACCAAAGAGGAAAGTGAAAAACCCAATATGGGCGAAGTCATAATCGCAAAGCACAGAAACGGGCCCACGGGCACTGTTGAACTGGTATTTAAAAAGGAATACACCAAGTTTTTAAACATGGAGAGAAGGGACTGATTGTTAATTTTGGAGGATCATAATGGATTTTATAAAGGTAGTAATATATGGAATAATTGAAGGGATAACGGAATTTTTGCCCATATCCTCAACGGGACACTTGATTTTACTTAGCAGATTTTTACCTCTCTCACCGCAATCCTTTGAAAATGCCTTTTCTGTGATAATTCAATTGGGCGCCATACTGTCTGTACTTGTCCTGTACTTCGACCGATTAAATCCCTTTTCAAAAAATAAGGGAAGATTAAAGGAAAGATCCTCGGAGAAAAGTCTGTCCATAAAGGAGCATTGGGAGTATAGGGATTTTAGGACCATGCGCCTCATTGCAAAGATAATAGTGGGATTTTTGCCTGCGGCGGTGCTGGGATTTTTATTTGACGATTTAATCGACAAGTATCTCTTCAACAACGTGACCGTGGCCCTTGCTCTGACTTTTTACGGAATAGTCATCATAGTAATGGAGAGCAGAAAAATCAGAGAAGTAAAATTTGAAACCATCGACGATATAGATATGAAGAGCGTAGTCTTAATAGGATGTTTCCAATGTTTGGCAATGGTTCCCGGCACATCCAGATCGGCAGCCACCATAATAGGGGCGATGCTCCTCGGATGTTCAAGAAAATCGGCGGCGGAATTTTCCTTCTTTTTGGCGATACCCACAATGCTGGGAGCGACGGGCCTCAAGATAATAAAGTTGGGCTTTGCCTTCAGCGCTACACAATGGATGCAGATAGCCTTGGGAATGGCGGTATCCTTTGCTGTCGCCTATGGAGTAATAGTGAAATTCATGGGATACATAAAGAAACACGACTTCAAAATTTTTGGAATTTACAGAATAATTTTAGGACTTACGGTGCTCTTTGTCACATTCCTTGCCAAATAATTTTCACCGCAAAAAAATATTGCGTGCATTTATGGGATATGGTAGAATAGTAGTGGAATAAAGTCATAAATCTGTATTTCATTTATTATTATAAGTTAAAATGTCGATATTTTAATTGAAAGATAATAAGGTCAAAGAATACGTTAAGTTTTCTTTGGCCTTTTTTAATTGGAATACAGAAAAGTTTTGGAGGTGTATTTATGAAAAAAATATTTATTTTAATGACTTTAATGTTGACGGTACTCATTGTGAATCCCGTATGTGCAAAGGAAGAAAAGATGAAAAATGTGGTTTACTTGGGAGTGGAAGATTACAACCAATTGGAAGCTGAAAAAAAGGATGATTTCAAATATAATTTCTTTGTGGATGGAGAAAGAGTTACATATCCGGTATCAACTGCGGAAGAATACAAAATAAAAAATATTTTGGCGCAAGGTTATGTCTACGATATTGAAGTCAAGGACGGAGTGGTAGTTAAAGCGGAAGAAAAGACACCCACAGCATGGGGAAAGGTGGAATCCTATGAAACGGGCAAGATAACGCTGAAGGGAAAGACCTACCACATCAAGGAAGGCGTTAAGTTCTACGAGATATCGGCTGAAGTTGGCGGAGCAAAGGTGGAAGGCACATCAATTAAAGCAGGCGACAGCGTAAAAATCTACGGAGATACCGTTGAAGCGGTCTACAAAACATTTTTAAGGGAAGAATACAAGGCTCCTGTCAAGGGCACACCCGGTCTTAAAACCATAAAGAACTTTTTGATGACGGCCTTTGAACCCGTGGGAACTACCAATTACATATACGGTGGCGGCTGGGACTGGCAAGACGTTGGATCCAGCAACATGGCTAAATCCATAGGCATATCCGATAAATGGGTGGATTTTTTCCAAAGAAACAATGTAAATTACACCTATGAAAATGAAGATGACGAAGGAAAATCCTACTATCCTCACAGGGCATACAACGAGTACTACTACGCAGGTCTTGACTGTTCAGGATATGTGG
Source organism: Peptoniphilus sp. (assembly GCA_030532275.1). Classification (GTDB taxonomy): domain Bacteria; phylum Bacillota; class Clostridia; order Tissierellales; family Peptoniphilaceae; genus Peptoniphilus_E. The sequence continues at coordinate 2,991 of JAUNLL010000009.1, forward strand.
GATGGGCGGTTTACAACACATTTAACACAGAAAACGGCAAGGACGGATACGTTCAATCTTCAAGAAAGATGGCGACCACCTTTGCCAACAAGTACGGATACGGAACCTTTACCGACGAGATAAAGGTGGAGGAATTCAAACCGGGAGATGTATTCAGCATGGGCGGACACGTTTGGATCTGCGTGGGCAAATGCGATGATGGCAGTCTTGTGATACTGCACTCGACACCGTCGGCAAGTTATAGTGAAAAATCAGGCGGTGGAGTTCAACTTTCAGCCTTGGGCGAAGATGAACACTGCGAAGCCTTTGCACTGGCATCAAAGTACATGGATAAATTCTATCCCCTATGGTCTACGAGATACCATGCAGTGCTGAGATCCTATGAAAGCTACACCAATATCTCAAGGGAAGGCGTGGGCAAATTCTCATGGCATATCTCCGACAAGGGACTTCTTGACCCTGACGGATACAGAGATATGAGTGCAGCAGAAGTACTGGAAAATATATTTGGAGAATAAAAAATCGGGAGAGATCCCGATTTTTGTTCGCATAATTTCAAAGGGATTATTTACACCAACACAGATGTGTACATATTATAAAGGCATTTAAGATTGATAAAGGACTTCGAATAAACAGGCGACATGATTTTATAAAAACAAATACTTACAACTTTTAAAAGCATAAGAGAACAAAATGAGATTACAATAGGACATGGAAAGTATATTTTTAAATTTGTTTTCATATGCCTTATGGCGAAGTACAAATACCCTACAAGCGTTGATTAAATTGTTTCGGCTTGATTTTTTCATTGATTTTAAAATTATGCTATGTTAGAATTTTATATGTTATAGATAAGGAAAAGGATAGGAGGTTAGTGTGTTTGGAAACTATATTATCAGTAATAATTGCTTTATCTGCTATCATTATGATAATTACCGTTGCCTTGACTGAAAGTAAGCAAGCCGGTCTTGGCATGTTAAGCGGTGAGGAGTCATCTCTATGGGGCGAACATAGAGGCACAAGTGAGAAAGAAATTAAAAATAGAATTATAATTATTTCGTCAGTAGTGTTCGTAGTAGCACTTTTAATACTTGCGGCAAAATAAAGGAGGAGAAATGAATATTTTATTAGTATCAACACTTATTGGAATCGTGGCTCTTCTTTTTGCCGGATATAAGGCAAGTTTTGTAACAAAACAAGAGCCCGGAAATGAAAGAATGCGTGAGATAGCATCTTACATAGAAGATGGTGCTATGGCATTCTTGACGAGAGAGTATAAAGCTTTGGTAGTATTTGTAGTAGTATTGGCGGTAATTCTTGCAGTTGGCCTAAACTCAGTAGCAACTGCAATTTGTTTTGTGGCAGGTGCCATATGCTCCGTTTTAGCGGGATATGTGGGAATGAGAGTTGCTACAAAGGCTAACGTCAGAACTGCTAATGCTGCGTTGACATCAGGCCTTGCAAAGGCTTTGGACGTGGCTTTTTCAGGCGGAGTTGTAATGGGAATGTGCGTTGTAGGTCTTGGTATTGCAGGAATTTCCATTGCTTACATGATCACCGGAGATGCTACCATAGTTACAGGATTCTCATTGGGAGCTTCATCAATTGCACTTTTTGCAAGAGTTGGTGGAGGAATTTATACAAAGGCAGCTGACGTAGGAGCTGACTTGGTAGGTAAGGTAGAAGCGGGAATTCCCGAAGATGACCCGAGAAACCCTGCAGTTATCGCAGACAACGTTGGGGACAACGTAGGCGATGTTGCCGGAATGGGCGCGGACTTATTTGAATCTTATGTGGGAGCATTGCTCTCAGTTATAACATTGGGAGTTGTAGCTTACGGAGATGACGGTATATACTACGGACTGTTGATAGCAGGCGTGGGTATCTTGGCTTCAATAGTGGCTGCATTCTTCGTAAAGGGAGATAAAAATCCTCAAAAGGCACTTAATAATGGAGAATATGTATCAGCTGCTGTGACAGTGGTCGTATCGGCTATACTTTCAAATAACATATTTGGAAGTTTCAAACCCTTTATTCCTGTAATTTCAGGTATAGCAGTAGGTTTGATAATTTCCAAGTTCACAGAATACTATACATCTGAAGAATACAAACCTGTAAAGAGAATAGCTGCTGAATCTGAAACAGGAGCATCAACCAATATAATCGCAGGATTATCTGTGGGAATGATGTCAACTGTGGGACCGATCATAGTAGTTGCCATAGGTATAATGGTATCTTTCTTAGGAGCAGGCGGAGCGACAGAACCTATTCACGGACTGTACGGAATAGCTCTTGCAGCTATCGGAATGCTTTCAACAGCAGGTATGACCATAGCCGTAGATGCCTATGGTCCCGTTGCGGATAATGCGGGCGGAATTGCTGAAATGTGCGAACTTCCCGAAGAAGTCAGAAATATAACAGACTCTCTTGACTCCGTAGGTAACACCACAGCTGCCATAGGTAAGGGATTTGCCATAGGATCGGCTGCTCTTACAGCGCTGGCTCTATTCGTTTCCTATATAAATGCTACCGGACTTGACGGAATAGACGTCTCTAAACCTGAAGTAATAGCAGGTGCATTTATAGGTGGTATGCTTCCCTTTGCTTTCTCAGCTTTGACTATGTCTGCAGTTGGTAAGGCGGCTTCTTCAATGATAGATGAAGTTCGTCGTCAATTTAGAGAAATCCCGGGCATCATGGAAGGAAAGGCAAAACCGGAATACGCTAAGTGCGTAGATATTTCCACAAGTGCTGCTCTTAAAGAGATGATTATTCCCGGTATGATAGCAGTAATAGTACCCGTAATAATCGGATTGTTGCTAGGACCGGAAGCCCTTGGTGGACTTCAAGCAGGAACTCTAATCACAGGTGTTTTAATGGCGATATTCATGTCCAATGCCGGAGGTGCATGGGACAACGCTAAGAAGTACATCGAAGGCGGAGTACACGGAGGTAAGGGTTCAGAAGCTCACAAGGCGGCAGTTACAGGAGATACAGTAGGTGACCCCTTCAAGGATACATCAGGTCCCTCACTGAACATACTCATAAAACTGATAACAGTAGTTTCCTTAGCCTTTGCACCACTCTTCGTACAATTCAGCGGTAATTTGTTTTAATGTAAATTAAATACCATAGATATGGAACATAATAAAAACGGTGGCTGCCGTTTTTATTATGTTTTTTTATAAATTAATTTACAGAACAGGGCAATTAATTTATAATTTTACTTGGTGAATAAAGGGGGGTTTCTTTGAATAAAAAACTTATTTCAATAATATTATTGGTTGTGACGGCTATGATATGGGGATTTGCCTTCGTAGCTCAGACCACGGGCATGGATCACATAGAACCCTTTACTTTTTCTGCGTCCAGATCTTTGCTGGGGGGAATTGTAATGGTTTTATTTTTTCCCTTATTGAATAAATTGGGCAGGGACAATATAGTAGTGGAGGACAGACCCACTACCAGAAGAGCGGTGATATTCTGCGGAACTATTCTGTTCTTTGCCATGAATCTTCAACAGTACGGATTGCTCTACACATCGGCGGGCAAGGCAGGATTTATCACCACTTTGTATGTGGTCATAATCCCTGTTATGAAAATATTCATGGGGCATAAAATTTCCACAAGAACGCAGATCTGCATCGTGGGAGCGACCTTTGGACTTTACTTGATAACTGTCAAGGAAAATATGTCCATAAATATCGGTGATATGCTGGTCTTCGGGTCGGCGATTTTCTATTCCATACATACGCTTTTGTTGGCGCACTATTCTCCCAAGGTGAACACCTTTAAGTTAAACGCCTTTCAATTTTTGATATGTGGTGTCTTGAGTTTAGCGGTGGCAGTCGTCTATGAAGATATAGATTTGAGAAACATCGCTTCAGCTGCTGTGTCGATTTTTTATGTTGGAGTGCTTTCTTCGGCAGTGGCCTACTCCTTTCAGATAATAGGACTAAGAAATGTAGATTCAGCACTGGCATCTCTGCTCAACTCGCTGGAATCCATATTTGCAGTGATCGGAGGCTACTTGGTATTGAATCAGGTGTTGACACAAAGAGAGATAGTGGGTACCATAGTCGTCTTGATATTTATCATAGTGGCACAACTGCCCGAAGATGTATTTAGGAGTAAATTATTAAAAAAAGTCTAAGTTTTTAAATTTGCACCTATATTTCATATAATTTACATTTTTATAGAATATAATGTATCTTGAGGAAGTGAAAGAACATTGGGAAGCAAATTTTTCGAAAAAATATTCAATAAAAATATAGAAAAAGACGTCATTTTCACCATAGACAGCGAGCACGGGAGCGGAGCCTTGGAGATCGCCAAGATCATAGGAAAGAAATTGAACATCGAAGTCTATGATGAGGACATAATAGAGTTGAAGACCTTGGAATCAAAGATAGATCCCGACAAGGTGACCAAGGACGATTCCTTTTTAAAGGGAACAGTCTACGATCTATACAGAAAAAACTACTCCTATTCTCAAGAGGATATGTTGGAAAATGATGCGATTTTTTTGGCACATTCAAAGACCATAAGGTACTTGGCATCAAAGGGCCCCTGCGTATTTATAGGCAAGTGTTCCAACTATGTGTTGAGGGAAAAGGAGAAAACCTTTGATATATTCATCACTGCTGATTGTGAAACTCGCATAGATAGAATAATCAAGAGGGAAGAAGTCAGCAGGGAAAGAGCCCTTTCGCTGATAGAAAGAATGGATGTCAGAAGATCCAACCACTACAAGAGGTATGCAGGAGGACTGTGGGGCAAGGCGTCGGAATACGACATGACCATAAATTCTTCCAAGTTCACCTATGAGGAAGTGGCGGATATAATAATAAAATCATCTCAAACAGCGAACATATAGGAGTGATATCTTTGGGAATTTTACTGGGTGCCGCGCTGGCGGTTTTAATAGTCGCCATTGCCTTTAGATCCTTGAGGCTGATAATCGGATTGATTTTCAATATAATCGGAGGAACCATAGTACTGTGGCTCTTCAACTTAATAGCTGTAAATTTCAACCTTACCATTGAAATAAATCTGTTGACATCTTTTTTGGTGGGATTTTTTGGGTTGCCTGCAGTTGTTTTGATGATTTTGATAAAATTATTTGTGTGAGGAAGAATTATGAAGCACCTTTACAGAATATTCATTGTATTATCCATCGCCTTTCTTTCAGGATTGGTGATTTTTGCCTATAGAATTAAACCGGAATACGCAAACAAAGGGATAAACAAGTTGGATAAAGATATAAATGAAATAAATGAAGAACTTGATGAAAATCTGATCAACGTCTTTAAGGGAGAGGAGCCTTTGAGGATTCTTCTCTTGGGAGTGGACAGCAGCAAGACCAAGGACAACAGTTCTGAAAAAAACATGAGGACGGACACCATAATGCTTTTTAGCATATTTCCCAAGGAGAAAAAAGTACAGCTTGTATCCGTACCAAGGGACAGCTACGTCACCATTCACGGATATGGAAAGCACAAGATAAATTCAGCCTTCAATCCCTTAGTTTACCCCAAGGGAGGACTTAATCTCACAGTCAAGACCGTGGAGGATTTTTTAGATGTGGACATAAATCACTATGCCGTAGTGGATTATGAAGCTGTTATAAAAATTGTGGACGCTGTGGGTGGAATGGATATAAATTGGGAGCATGAGGACTATACCTATGTGGACGATTGGGTAATACCTCCCCTTAAAATAAGCCTGAAGAAGGGAATAAATCACTTGGACGGTAAGGAAGCTGTCAATTATCTCCGAGCCAGAAAGGTCTACGACAACCAGGACATAGGCAGAATTGAAAACCAACAGGGATTTTTACTTCTGCTCTTCGATAAATTAAAATCACCGGCAACTTTTTTAAAAATTCCGGAAATTTTAGACATAGTGGATCAATATGTGGAAACCGATTTTAACTACGGTGAGATAGCCTACTTGGCTAAATTCGGACTGGGTCTTAAAAAAGAGGACATACACACTCAAATCATCGAAGGGAAGAGTTTGGAGGGAGTAAATCTCGGAGGAATAGAAGTTACCGTCTACGAAGTAAACAGAAACCAGGCGAGAAAAGTAGTCCATGACTTTCCCGACAATGTGTTGAAATCAGAAGAGGATAAAGACGAAGAGTGATGAGATGAGAATATCCTTAGCGCAGATAAATGCCCATAGAGGAACAAACTCCGAAAATTTTAAAATAATAGAAGAATGTGTAAAAAACGTCGCGGAAAAGAGCGACGTAATTCTTTTGCCCGAACTGTGGAATTACGATTTTTCCAAAGAATACAAAGATTTAAACCAATTTAATCACAAGGAATTGGAAGGATTTTTGTCGGAAATTTCAAGGGATAATAAAATAAACTTGGTGGCAGGTTCCTGTGCCTATTTCAAAGAGGGCAAACTCACCAACACCGCCCTTGTGTACGATAGGGAGGGAAAGAAGCTGGCAAGATACGACAAGGTTCATCTCTATAATATGCAGGGAAATTCTGAGGGATTCACAGCAGGAGATGAAGTCGTCAACTTTTTCCTGGAGGGATACAGGTGCGGAGTTATAATCTGCTATGATTTGAGTTTTTGCGAATGGGTCAAGATGTACGGTCTTAGAGATACGCACTTGCTTTTCATACCGTCGGCATGGCCGGAGAACCACAGTAACTATTGGAACACGCTCCTAAAGGCAAGGGCCATGGAAAATCAAATGTATATCGCAGCTGTGGGAAGTGTGGGCAGATCTCCACACACCCATTTCGGCGGGCAAAGTCAGCTGATAAACTCAAGAGGAGAGCATATTATAGAGCCCTTTAAGGGTGAGAAAATCAAAACTGCACAGATCCACTTGGAAGATTTAAAAATCGAAAGAGAAGGCGTTGAAACCTTCTCCGACAGAAGACCTGAAATATATGATTTAAAATACACCACAAAAAAATCCATCGATTGATGGATCTTTTTTTAATTAAATTTAGAGAAAATATGTAAAATTATAGATTTTGGTCGTAAAAAACATCATTGGAGATCTCCATTTCCGACAGTCTGCTCAGCAATTCTTCAAAGTCATCTTTATTGCTCCTATAATCCTCAATGCTTTTTTGGAAATTTGCATCCAGTATTGTCTGTGCCATGGGAACATCTATGGAAAAGGAAGGATTTTCATAGGCGTAGGAAATGCTTTCTGAATTTTCAACTAAAATTAACAGAATTATGCCCTTAGAAACCAAGGTATTGAAATCTTCATCGGCAAAATCAGGCTCTTCTCCGACAAAATAGATGCGAATTTCTCCGTCCTCCACTTCCGTTTTTTCAATTTGATATTTCTTCCAATCCAGTGTTTTTACAATCTCTTGCACCTCTTCGGAACGTGATATATCAGTCTTTAAATCCAATAGGCTCTCCTTGGAACTACAAGCTGAAAGCAAAGCTATCATGATGAACAGAAGCATTGCTTTTTTGAGATGATTTTTTATAAACATGCTATCCTCCTCACTTACAATAGGAAAAATATTAATGGACGACTTATTTACAGTATATCACAATGCCTAAGGGTTATTTTTAAATTTACTGCCTATGCGATAGATTATGAAGTTTGCGAGATTGTATGCAGTTGCCACTATGAATAAATATAGGATCTGGGGAAGACTTTCAAAAAAATCTCTAAAGACCGGAGGGTATGACAAGTAGGCATAATTGGCATCAAAGAGCATATTTACCACTACGCCCGTGGCAAGGACCGCATTTGTAAATTTGCACATAAATATAAATCCTGACCTGTCGAAGGTGTACTCATCTACGATTAAAAACATCAGAGATGCCCAAAAGACCGAAAGATGAGTGATAAAAAAACTCACATAGAGTATGTGTGGAAAGGCATAGGCTTGAAGATCGGGAATTATCATTGGCACTATTCCTCCCGCCAATCCCAAGTATATGGTGGCCGACTTCAAATTGGACGAGTTAAATAAAATCCCGAAAAAAGTGGTATATAAAGCTATTCTGCAAGTGTATAGCGGAAGTCCGTTTTTAAAATCCATGGGTGAAAGAACAAAATAAAAATACAAAAACATGGATTGTTGCAACAGTATGATCAGCAAAAAAGCTCCATCCAATATTTTGCGAAGACCTTTATTTTCTCTTATCTTCTGTCTATGCACATAAATGGACAAGGCTCCCGCTATCATGATGAAGAGCATTATTAAATGAACTCTTCCGAATTGTTTAAATTTAAAATTGTCTTCCTCAAGTCTAAAGAAAAAATTCCAAAAATTCATATTCAACCTTTCATACAAAATTTTTATTAAAATCTGCTTTACAGCCCTTTAAAATTTACATACATGAGTTAATTATATAACTTTTTAAATCTCAATTTAAAAATAAATGAAAATAATTCATAAACTTTACAAACTTTGATAGATGAAAGAAAACACAGCCTATATACTTCTTGATGTATGTTAAGTGCAATATCAAAGATAAAGGAGAGTTTATGAAAATAATTTTGTTTGGAGACTATCACTATATCTCAGATCACAATTACAATAAAGATTTGGAATGCTACGACTACAATGATTATTTTAGAGATATGAAAAGAGAGTTTAATGAGTTTGCCATTGGGGAAATCTTCAAAGAAGAAGCTGATTACTATATAAGCCTTGGAGATTTGACCAATGTGGGATTAAAGGACGAAGTGGAAGGTATTTACAAATTCATCGAAAATACGGGCAAATTGGACAGATTCATCCATGTGTTTGGAAATCACGATCTGTATACAAATACCACAGAAGAACTTGCGGCCATGACCAATCAAAAATACAATTATTCAATTGACACCCAATTGGCAAAGCTCATAATGCTGTCCAGCGGTAGGGAAAAGGACCCGGTAAACTGGGGCGGATATCTTTCCGATGAAGTGTTAAGCTTTGTGGAAGAGGAAATCAAAAACGCAGAGGATAAACCTGTTATAGTTTTTTCTCACCATCCAGTGCAAGATACGGTAATGAGATCCAACTACCTAAATCACTACATAGAGTCCGATAGAAACATCTGGGACGTATTCAACAAGAATGTCAGACTTTTCATAGCGGGACACACTCATTGTGAATCCATAAGAACTATTGAAAACTTGAGTTTTGTCAATCTTGATGCCTTTTTAGATCATCCCAAGTACTCTGTAATGAACATCACCGAAGATGAAATAGATATTAAATCCGTTGAAATAGAGCTTCCCGAAAAAATCGAAGAGTACAGAAAGAAAATCGGCTCCAATATGCCACATTTCAGATTTACCATGACGGGCAAGGGAACTACTCACGACAGAGAACTAAACATCCAACTGAAAAAATAATTTACAATAGTGAAAACTTTGAAAACTCCTGATCTGAGGGAGTTTTTTCTTTGCAATAATTTATTAATAATTGGGAATGATAGATTCATATTGGGTATTATTATAAATAATTAAGTTTCAATACTTATGTTAAAAGTTTAATTTAAATTTATTTTTGCTGTGGAAAGGTTTATACTTATATTAAGGTTCAAATAAATATTTAGAGTGGGCGCTTTAAATATTTATTTTTTTAAAAAAACAGACCTTGCAAAAATATTACTAAGCAGTTGGAGGTGGTTTTTTGAAAGATAACATAGAGAGGATAAAACGTGCCGAAGATGAGGCGAAAGCATTGATCGATAAGGCCAATCTCGAAAAGGACAGAATATTCAAGGAAGCTGAAAAGAGATCTGAGGAAATCAGGGAAGAGATAATCAAAGATGCGCAGAAAAAGAAGGCGGAAATTTTGGAAAAGGCAAAGAAAGAAGCAGATTTAAAAGCGCAGCCCATAATTGAAGAGGCGGATCTTAAATCAAAAAACATACTGAATATAAAGGATGATGTGCTAAAGCCCTATGCTGATGCTGTTATTGAGAGGATTGTGGTAGATAATGGCAATAGTTAAGATGAGTAAGTTTAATTTATTCTCCTTTGATAAAGATAGAGAAAATCTTTTGAAAAAGTTGCAATTTTTTAAACACATACATTTCAATGACCTTGAAGTCGATGATGAATTTGCGGAAGAACTGACTGTATCTCAAAGCATATCGGATATAGATGAAAAATTGGGAAAGGCCAAGTGGGCGATAAATCTGTTGGAGTCCTATGAGGAAAAGAAATCATCTATTGAGGAGCTTAAAGATGGTAAAAAGTCATTGACTCTTTCTCAAATCATAGCCAGAGCGGAAGACTTCAATTTCGAAGATAATTATAAAAATCTATACAGTTTAAAATCCCAGCTGGACACACTGCATCAAAAGGTCACAAATAACAAATCTGCCATTGAAGAATTGAAACCTTGGGAGAATCTCCAAGGAGATTTGAGCGACGTGGAGAAATTTAAAAATGTGGCAGTGGATACGGGGACAATTTTTCACAAGTATTACGACGGACTTCTGTCGGAGCTAAAGGGAATAGATCTGTGTTACTACGAAAGACTGGGACTGAAGGACAATGTAGTATACATGGTTGTAATTTACGACACGTCAGTAGAGGAAGATGTGAAGGAAGCGCTAAGAGGCAATATTTTCTCACCGGTCACCGTCAAGGCGAAGGGAACTGTCAAGGATGAAATTTCCCTTTTGGAGGACAAAAATGTAAAACTTCAAGAAAATATAAAGGCCCTTGAGGAAAAAATCAAATCACAATTACCTAAACTTGAAGATTTCAGAGTATATTACGACTATTTGAACAATAAGATGCTCAAGGAGGCTTCCAGCGAAAACTTCTTGAGGACTGACAAGGTCGATATAATAGAGGGATACTTGCCCTCAGATAAAAAGCAGGATTTCATAGCGCTCTTAGATGAGGAATTAGGTGCTAATTACTATGTTGAGATAGAGGATGCACAGCTTGATGATGAAAAGGTGCCGATAAAATTGAAGAACAACAATTTCGTGACACCCTTTGAATCTCTAACTCAGATGTATTCCTTGCCAAAGTACGGAGAGATAGACCCGACACCGCTTTTTGCACCCTTTTACTTCATATTTGCGGGCATAATGGTGGGCGATATGGGATATGGATTGATTTTATTCATAGCATCCCTTGTGGCATTGAAGGTTTTCAATTTGGACAAGGTAAAGAAAAGATTGATTACATTTTTCATGTACTTAGGACTTTCGTCGGTAATTTGGGGCTTTGTCTTCGGTTCTTTCTTCGGAGATGTACTGCCCATGAAGGCCTTTATAGATCCGTCGCAGGACTATGTGGCGATGATAATGCTCTCGATGATACTTGGAGGAGTGCATATCTTCTTCGCATTGGGCATCAAAGGCTACATGAATCTACGAGATGGCAAACCCTTGGATGCGCTCTATGATGTGGGATCATGGCACATGATTTTGACAGGTGCGATAGTGGCTCTGGCATCGAAGATGCTCCCGGGAATCCCCGGCATAGTGTTTAACATAGCCATGGGCGTGATGGTCATAGGCATGGTGATAGTCTTGTTAACAGGAGGTAGAGAAGAGAAATCCATCGGAGGAAAAATCGGATGGGGAATTTATTCTCTCTACGGAATAACATCCTACTTCGGAGATTTCGTATCCTATATAAGACTTATGGCATTGGCCCTTTCCGGCTCCTTCATAGCCATAGCTGTCAACATAATTGTCAATATGCTCATGGGCTCGGGAATAGCCGGCATGATAGGCGGAGCGATTATATTCGTAGTATTTCAGTTGTTCAATATGTTTTTATCATTTTTATCCGCATATGTACACTCTGCAAGACTTACCTATGTGGAAATGTTTAATAAATTCTATGAAGGTGGAGGAACACCTTTTAGAGAGATGGTAGCAGAATCCAACTATTTCAATATTGAGGAGGAATAAATTAATGTATCAAGGATTTTTTGTAGAAAACGGCGGAATTATGCTGGGAACATTGGGAGTTGCCCTTGCGGCCTTCGCTGCAGGAGCGGGCTCTGCAAAGGGAGTAGGTATTGCAGGTGAAGCTGCTGCAGGAGTTATAATCGAAGAACCTGAAAAATTCGGTAAAGCATTGATATTGCAATTATTGCCCGGTACGCAAGGACTGTACGGATTCGTAATAGGAATGTTGTTGCTCCTAAGACTTACTCCGGATATGAGTCTTTATCAAGGATTTGTATATCTGTGTTCAGCTCTTCCTGTTGGCTTGGTAGGCTATGTATCAGGTATAGCACAAGGTAAGGTATCCGTTGCCGGCATCAACATACTGGCAAAGAACGAAGAACAACAAGTAAAGGGTATTATTCTTGCGGTAATGGTTGAAATGTATGCGATCTTAGGATTTGCAATTTCATTCTTGATCATGAACAGCGTAGGATAAGGTGATGTATGTGTCAAATTTGGACAATATTATAGAAAAAATCGGAAAAGACGCACAGGTTGAAGCCGAAAAAATAGTGGATGCGGCGAAGAAAGAGCAGCAATCCATAATTCAAAGGGCTGAAGAAGAAGCCAACCAAAGAGCGCAGGAAATAATAGACAAGGCTGAAGAAGAGGCAAAGGCGCTCATTGCCAAGACCCTTGAGAGTTCAAAGCTCAAGGCGAGAGACAAGGTGCTTGACAGCAAGAACGTCGTCATCGACAGAACCTTTGATTTAGCCTACAAGGGATTGACCGATATGTCCGATAAGGATTTTATGAAATTCATCAATAAATTTTTAAAGGGCGTGGACGGTGAAGGAGGAGTGTTGGTAGTTCCTGAAAAATACAAGGACTATGTGAGAAAACACAGCGACTTGAAAGTTTCCGACGACACTGTAAAGGACGGTTTCCTCCTTGAAAAGGAAAAGATAACCTATAACAACAGATTTAAGAATTTAGTATATCAATTAAAGTTCAAACTTACGGGAGAGTACTTTGAGGATATATTTAAAGAATAGGAGGTAGAAATGGATAGAGAAAAATTCGTCCAATCATCTGCCACTGTCAGAGTAAAGGAGAAACAGCTCCTTGATAAAGCTTCTATGGAGAGAATTGTAGATGCTTCGAGTTTGGAAGAAGCTCTGAAGTTTTTGAACGATTCAGTATATCAGGAAAATATAAACAAACTCAAAAAACCTCAAGACTATGAACAGGCGATGAGAAATCAACAACTCCAAACCTTTAAGGAAGTTTATGATTTAAGCCCTGAAAGGAAAGTCGTGGATCTAATAGCCAATAACTACTATTATCACAATATAAAAGTATTGGTAAAGGACAGGGTGTTATCCAATGACCTATCCTATCTATACATAGATATTGGAGATATAGACTGGGCGGACATAAATAAATCCGTAGATGCGGACAAGAAAGAGGACAACGAGTTTTTGGAAGTGTCTTTAAAGGCCATAGAAGAGTATAAAAGATCTAAAAATCCGCAAAATGTGGATATACTCATAGACAAACTGTATTTTAAGAGCCTCAAAAAAATCGCAGGGGAACTGAAGGTGGAATTATTTGAAAAATACGTCAGCGACTTGATCGATTTCACCAATATAAGCATATTATTGAGGGCTCGAAAGCAAAAGAGAGATGTGGATTTTTTAAAGGACACCCTGATAGAAGGGGGAAATCTGCACATAGATCAATATGAGAAATATTTTTACATGGATATGGACCAGCTTTCTCCCCTTTACAAGAGTTTGAACATAGCCAAGCATGTAAAGGACGGCATAGAGAGCTTTAAGAAAACCGGTTCGCTGAGTGGATATGAAGAAAACAAGGATAATTACTTCATGTCCATGGTGAGGGAAGCCAAGAGGATAACCTACGGGCCGGAGGTCATCTTTGCATATCTCTTTGCAAAGGAAATGGAAATGAAAAACATTGAAATCATATTGATCAGCAAACTCAACGGCGTAAATTCTTCCTTAATAAGGGAAAGGTTGCGTGATAGTTATGTATAAGGTAGCAGTAGTTGGAGATAAGGATTCGGTTTTGGCCTTCAGAGCTTTGGGCATAGATGCGAGGATAGCCTATGAAGCACAGGAAGCCAGGAAGATTGTAGATGGACTTGCCAAGGAAAATTATGGAGTCATCTTCATAACGGAGCAATTGGCAAGCCTTATCAAGGAAACCATAGACAGATATGACAGCGTAGTTGTGCCGGCAGTCATACTCATTCCCTCGAATAAGGGCAGTATGAATATAGGATTGAACAACATATCGTCCTATGTAGAAAAAGCAATCGGATCGAACATAATATAAAGGAGGAAATTTTGAAATCAGGTAGAATTATAAAAGTTTCCGGACCGCTTGTAATAGCTGAAGGCATGGAAGAGGCCAGCGTATATGACGTGGTGGAAGTATCCGAAAAGAAACTCATCGGAGAAATCATCGAAATGAGAGGAGATCAGGCCTCCATTCAAGTATACGAAGAAACCACAGGCATAGGTCCGGGAGATGTGGTGACGACAACAGGTTTTCCTCTGTCAGTAGAACTTGGTCCCGGACTTATTGAGCAAATGTTTGACGGAATTCAAAGACCCCTTGAAGTTTTAAAGGAAGAAACGGGAGATTTTCTCAAGAGGGGAGCTTCTGTAAAAAGTCTTAACAGAGAGAAAAAATGGGACTTCAAACCCGCAGTTAAGGTGGGCGATGAAGTATCTGAAGGAGATATATTGGGTACTGTCCAGGAAACTCCTGTAATTCTTCATAAAATAATGGTGCCGGCAGGTACCAAGGGCAAGGTTACAGATATAAAAGAAGGCTCCTTCACCGTTGAAGAAACAGTAGCGGTACTGAAAGACAACGACCAAAAAATAAAACTTAACATGATACAAAAATGGCCGGTGCGAAGAGGTAGAAGAATCAAGAAAAAAATAGACCCCGACACCCCTCTTGTAACGGGCCAAAGGGTAATAGATACATTTTTCCCCATAACAAAGGGAGGAACGGCAGCCATTCCGGGACCCTTCGGAAGCGGAAAGACCGTCGTGCAACACCAGCTTGCAAAATGGGCGGATGCTGAAATAGTGGTATATGTAGGCTGTGGAGAACGTGGCAACGAGATGACCGACGTACTTATGGAATTTCCAGAACTGATAGATGCTAAGACGGGAGAATCCATAATGAAGAGAACGGTTTTAATCGCCAACACTTCAAATATGCCCGTAGCCGCTCGTGAGGCCAGCATTTACACAGGCATAACCATCTCAGAATATTATAGGGACATGGGTTATTCCGTAGCTATGATGGCGGACTCCACCTCCAGATGGGCGGAGGCTCTTAGAGAGATGAGTGGACGACTTGAAGAAATGCCCGGAGATGAAGGGTATCCTGCATACTTGGCATCAAGAATTGCCGACTTCTACGAAAGAGCAGGCCGTGTAGTCTGTCTTGGAAGTGACGACAGAGAGGGAGCGCTATCTGTAATAGGAGCGGTATCTCCTCCAGGTGGAGATATTTCCGAACCCGTCACTCAATCTACCCTCAGAATAGTAAAGATATTCTGGAAATTGGACTACGATCTGTCCTATAAAAGACACTTCCCGGCGATCAACTGGCTGGATTCCTACTCATTGTACCAAGATAAGATGGACAGTTACTTCGATGAAAATATAGGCGAAAACTTCTCCAAAAACAGGATAAGAGCCATGTCGTTGCTCCAAGAAGAAACGGCATTGCAGGAAATAGTAAGACTTGTAGGTAAGGATTCCCTTTCGGAACAAGACCAGTTGAAACTGGAAATATCCAAATCCATAAGAGAAGACTTCTTGCAACAAAATGCCTTTCACGATACGGACACCTACTGTTCACCTCAAAAACAGTACAGGATGTTGGATGTTATCTTGCACTTCTACGATGAATCCTTAAAGGCGCTGGACAGAGGAGTTTACTTGAATGAAATTGAAGACTTACCCGTTAGGGAAAGAATTTCAAGAATGAAAAACATCAGCGAAGAAAACTTGCAAGAATTTGACGATATAATATCTGAAATAAACGGCGCAGAAATGGACATGGATGCCGCTCCTCCCGACAAGGACGTGCTGACTCCCGAAGATGCAGCCGAATTAAATGAACTTAATGATCAAAAAAAATTAGCCGATACCAAGGCGCTTTTGAAACAAATGAAAGGAGAGGGTGTAGATGCTTAAAGAATATAAATCGGTAACAGAAGTAGTAGGCCCTCTTATGGTTGTTGAAGGAGTGGAAGGCTGTACCTATGATGAACTGGTCTTTATTCAGCTGCAAAATGGCGAGAGAAGACGTGGAAAGGTCATAGAAATAGACAGAGATAAAGCCATGGTGCAAATCTTCGAAGGTTCCAGCGGAATTAACCTGCAAGGAACAAAGGTAAGATTCATAGGCAGACCCCTTGAATTAGGTGTTAGCCCCAACATGATAGGCAGAGTATTTAACGGATTGGGCAACCCCATAGATGACGGGCCGAGAATTGTGCCCGATGAAAAGATAGACATCAACGGAATAGCGATCAACCCCGCAAGTAGGGACTACCCGTCAGAATTTATACAAACGGGCATATCCACCATTGACGGATTAAATACCTTGGTAAGGGGACAAAAGTTGCCCATCTTCTCAGGAGCGGGACTTCCTCACAACAACGTAGCTGCACAAATTGCAAGACAGGCAAAGGTAATCGGCACTGACGAAAAATTTGCCGTGGTCTTTGCCGCAATGGGAATAACCTTTGAAGAAACACAGTACTTTATAAACAATTTCAAGGAAACGGGCGCCATCGACAGAGCGGTGTTATTTATGAACTTGGCAGATGACCCTGCAATAGAAAGACTTTCAGCACCTAAAATGGCGCTGACCTGCGCAGAGTATCTTGCCTTTGAATTGGGAATGCACGTCCTCGTAATCTTGACAGACATGACCAACTACGCCGAGGCTCTTCGTGAAATATCAGCTGCCCGTAAGGAAGTACCCGGCAGACGTGGATATCCCGGATATCTGTACACCGACTTGGCAGGCATTTATGAAAGAGCGGGACGTATCAAGGGAAGAAAGGGTTCCATAACTCAAATTCCGATTTTGACGATGCCCGAAGACGATATCACTCACCCCATTCCCGACCTGACAGGATATATAACGGAAGGACAGATCATACTTTCCAGAGAATTGTACAAGCAGGGGATAGAACCACCCATCAACGCAATTCCATCACTGTCGAGATTGAAGGACAAGGGTATAGGCGAAGGCAAAACCCGTGAGGATCACGCCAACACCATGAACCAGATTTACGCAGGCTACACATCGGGTAAGGAAGCCAAGGAACTCTCCGTAATACTGGGAGAAAACGCACTGTCCAAGGCGGATAAAGCCTTTGCGAAATTTGCCGATGAATTTGAAAAGAGATATGTAAATCAAGGATACAGAACCAATAGGGATATAGAAGAAACGCTTGATTTAGGTTGGGATCTTCTGTCCATAATACCAAGATCCGAACTCAAGAGAATAGACGATGCTCTCATAGACAAGTACTTGGGAGATAGAGCCAACACATCAGATGATGTGGAGGAGGAAACTTCTGCAAAGGCTGAACAACCAGTGGAAGAAGTGACATCGGAAAGCGAAAGTGATCTATAATGGCACGATTAAACATCAATCCCACCAGGATGAACCTCTCAATTTTGAAAAAAAGACTTGCCACGTCAAAAAGAGGCCATAAACTCTTAAAGGACAAGCAAGACGAATTGATGAGAAGATTCATAGAAAATATAAAACTGAACAAGAAACTCAGGGAAGAAGTGGAAGCGGAACTGTCCGACTTTTTCAAAGATTTTCTCTTGGCATCAGCCTTTACAAACTCAAAAATGCTCGAAATGGCGGTGTCCTTTCCCACTCAAAGGACAGAACTCAAAATCACCAAGGAAAATGTAATGAGCGTAATAATTCCCAAGATGGAATTTCAAATCACGCCCACAGTGGAAAATGCCTCCATCTATCCCTACGGATATGCACAGACCACATCGGACTTGGACGAGTCCATAGACAAGTTAAATACCGTTATGGACAGGCTCTTGAAATTGGCGGAAGTGGAAAAATCCTCTCAACTCATGGCTGAGGAAATAGAAAAGACCAGAAGAAGAGTAAACGCTCTTGAATACAAGACCATTCCCAATTTGGAAGAAACCATCAGGTATATTTCAGGAAAATTGGACGAAAATGAAAGAGCCAATATAACAAGACTGATGAAGGTCAAGGATTTAATATCCAAACAATAACATAAAAGAACCCTCTGATTGCGTAAAGTCAGAGGGCTTTTTGCTTTATAAGTAAGTTTCATTTTTCTTGGGAGTAATTACTAGATCGTGAATTCTTCTCTCTAAATTTTCTTCGGCTTCACCTATGCTCCTACACAAAACAGGACAGATTTCCACGCATCTCATGCAGGAAATGCACAGATCTTCATGGGTGTCCCTTGGATTTGTGGCAGGGATTGCACCGACGGGACATTCCTTCACGCAGATGTTGCAATTTATACAGCTCTCATCTCCCTTGGGAAAGACCTTATTTTCCCTTAGGGGTTTCAGAGGGATATTTCCGGGGAATTCAAAGTCGTCACGGGCGGAAGTCTGGAGTTTTTCCTTCAGTGCATGGGCAAAGAGCTCCAATTCCTTAAAATCAAATTCATCGGGCCTGTTACTTGCCACATTTCTCATTATGGAATGGCGCGATACAAAGGCGCCTGCTCCCAAGAGTTTAAAACCTCTTTCAGAGAAAAGCAATTTCATTTCCATCAGCGCATCATCATAGGCTCTATTGCCAAAAACTGCAAGTATTACCAAGCTCGCACCCTTGCCCTGGAAATTCTCAAGTATATTGCGTGCATACTTTGGAATTCTGCCATAGAATACAGGCATCGCAAGAATCACAAGGTCATCTTCACTTAAATCCGGAAGAGGGGATTTATCTATGGGCACTTCCACAAATTCAGAAAAATGTTTTGCTAAGGAGTTGCAGATTTTTTTAGTACTTCCTCTCGGACTGAAGTAAATGCTGTATGTTTTCATATTTTCACCACCTTTTCTCCATAAAGAAAAAACCGCTCCCCTTCAGGAGCGATTAGCTTCAATAATTATTCAGCTGCTTCAGTAGCTTCTTCCCCTTTGTTTAAAGCCAGTACCAAGCTTTCCACATCTATTCCGTGAACCATGCTCGCTTCTTCAAGAGTTTCCACTTGAGATGCAGGGCACATCACACAGCCCAGACCGAAACTCATCAAAGTGCCGATTTTTTCGGGACTTTGCACGAGGATTTCGCCAATTACAGTATCTTTAGTTATTTTCATGCTCTACCTCCTATGAATTTATTACCCAATATTATCAATAATAATAAATAAATTCAATTATTTCAATCAAGAGTTAATATTTAAATTCAACTACGCTCAGACCTCTGAAATTTTCATCAGCCACTTCGCCTATATGAAAGCCTAAAGTAGTCTTGAAGTCTTTGGAATTGTCAATGTACTTGCCAAATTCATTGAAGTCTATCCTGTGGGAATCGACGGAGATTATCTGAAATCTATCACCCTGTTCAATTTTGATTACGGGGCTTATGGTCAGCTTTGCCCTATACTTGATTTCAGGAATCAGTTCGATTTTATTTGTCTTTGAATTGTATCTTGCATCCACCATGGAAAGCTGTTTTTGATCTTGAGTAAGCATCACGACGGATTTCATATTTTGCAGATAATCCTTGAGCAAAACTTCCTTGAGTTCCTTGGCATCCATAATTCTGTGATTTTTCGCAGTATCTGCCGCAAGGCTTATTAAAGTGGTGTCCTCTCTGTTGATTAAATCCACAGGTTCGATTTTTTTATTCTCTATGATTACAGAATTTGTATCTTCATCGAAGCTGACGGGAAAGCCCAAAACCTTGCCCAAATCTCTCAATTTATAGTAATTGTTTTCGTTGATCAGGTAACCGCTGAAAATAACCTTATCTCCATCGACAAAAGTCCTTTGGTAGGATTCTGCCATGCTTTTTATTTCTTGGTCTGAGAATTTCAAATCGTCGGGTTGTTTATCGTACTTACTTTGTCTTGTTATATCGATGTAGTTGTAGATTTCATCGTATTCCACGTTGAAATTGATCTCCGATCCGGTCAAAACAGCCGCCAGATCTCTAAGCCTGTAATAGTTGTTGCCGTCGATATTATATCCCTTGATATCTACTTCCGCTTCATCAAAAACAACCTTTTGCTCCGAGGGCACAGCCTGTGTTTGCGCAAAGACCGATGAGGACAGAATACAAGTAAAAAGCATAGTCAACAATAGTATTTTTTTCATATACTCCTCCTTAAATTTAAATCTCTTTAATTACATAATATAGTATTGTCAAAAATTGTGCAATTAATTTAATGAAGCATAGAAGACTTATGTGAATATTTAAAGGGAGTGAATATCTTTCTATGAAAAGGGGAAGAGAGATATTATCTTTATCAATATCAATTGAACTATTTTGTAAAAAATAATATACTGTCTATGGAGGTTTAAATGAACAGATTAAAGAAAACATTGACACTTTTTTATTTTTTGCTGATATTTTTCGGCTTAGGATATTTTTATATGTACTTGATAAATACATCACCTGAATACCCTCTCTTGAAAGAAGAATTGGGAACGGTGGTACTCAGCTTGATATCCGTATTTTTATTTTTTGGCGCCATTATTCTCCAAGTGATTTTACATGAGATGGGACACTTGATCATAGCCCTGCTCAGCGGTTATGATTTTGTGATGTTCAGAATAGGTTCCATAGCTCTGGTAAAAACAGATGAGGGATTTAAGTTCGGGAAGTTCAATATTCCCGGCACGGGAGGACAGG
Source organism: Peptoniphilus sp. (assembly GCA_030532275.1). Classification (GTDB taxonomy): domain Bacteria; phylum Bacillota; class Clostridia; order Tissierellales; family Peptoniphilaceae; genus Peptoniphilus_E. The sequence continues at coordinate 23,805 of JAUNLL010000009.1, forward strand.
CTCTTCTCTGTCCCAAGGGAAAGGCCTACGACCGATACAAATACAAGCTCTATATGTATGGAGGAGTTATTGCCAATATCGTGGTGGCGGTGCTGTGCTTTTTGATTTTATTGTCAGTTGAAGGCTTGTTTCTTCAGATATTTTTGTTTTTCATGACGGCTTTGGGAATTTTATTTTCCTTGATGAACGGCATCCCTCTTTCGGAGCAGATTGTAAATGATGCCATGAATGCAAAGTTGATGGACAAGCACGAGGAGTACAGAGTTTTCATCAAGTATACTTTGAAGTTGAGCAAATCCTATGTTAATTCAAAGGGCTTGAAGGATTTAGATGAGGACGAATTGAAATATCTGCTGGAAACAAAGGCGGAGTTTGCAGAGCTGGATCTCCTAAAGGGAGATTACTACGGGGAAATAGGAGATTTTGAGAGGGCGGAGCGTGCCTATAAAAAAGCCTTGGAAAAGAGTTTTCTGTCGGGAGAAATACAAAGACTTTCCGTGGTGAACGAGTTGATATACCTCCTTGTCCTCAAGGGTGATGAGGAATTTAAGAAATATTACACCTTCAGCTTCAGAAACAGTTTGACAAAGGTTTTAAGCAAGATGATAAGCGGATTTCACACCAGATATGCCGTTGCGAAGCTGCAAGATGAGGATTACAAATCCGCAGAGAAGATAAAAGAGCAGTTCAATAAATATAAAAAGGGTTATATATTCAAAGCGCAGGTTGCCGATGTCGAGAGAAAATTGCAATTTGTGGATGCCCGTGCAGGAGAGCCGAGATGAAAGAAAATTTAAAGATACTGTTTTCAGTGGCTCTACTGTCTATTTTGATCGCCATAAGTTCTGTATTCATAGGGGTCTATGGATACAGAGATGGTGTATTGCTCAATATTTTCAGCGAGTGGGAGATATTCGCATATAATTTCGCTCTGTTGTTTTTTGTGCTGTGGATATTGACCTATGCCTTGAAATCCCTCAGGTGGTCCTTTTTTATTGTGTCGGTACTTGTCAACTCAGGAGCCTTTGTCAATTATGTAAAGATTTTTTACAGACAGGAACCCTTCATGGCAAGAGATTTCAAAATCGTCATGGAGGCCTTTAACATGTCTCAAAAATACGATTTGAATTTGAATTCCGCAAACGGATATATCTTCATAGGCTCCATAGTTGTGAGTTTTGTTATTTTTTTAATGCTAAAAAAGGTTCATTACAGATATGATCACAGGATATTGAAGGTAGTTCTGCCTTCCCTGGTCTTTGCCTTTTTTCTCAAGGAGTATGTCTTTGATTCTGCCACTTACAAGAAGTTGGGAGAAAAATCGGGACTGTCGCCCTGGGTGGAAGTTGAATGTTTTCAATCGAAGGGGTTTATATATCCCTTCACCTATTCCATTAAAAATTCCATGCCCTATAAGTATAAAAACTTCAACAAGCGTGAGGCTCAAAAACTCTACGGCAGGTACAAGCGTGAGGAAATACCCGAGGATAAGAAGATAAACCTGGTGGTGGTGATGCTTGAATCCTTTAAGGATTTTTACAAATTGCAAAATGAAAAATTGCAGTTTACTTCAAATCCCTATGAGTATTTCTATCAATTAAAGGAGGAGGGCATAAGCGGAAATCTGTTGGTCAACAGCTTTGGAGGTGGAACCTTCCTGACGGAAACCAATGTCATCTCCGGCTACAAGCACACTCCGATCTTCAACAGAACCACTCAGTGCTATCCGCAGTATTTCAAGGAAAATGGATATGAAACTCTGGGATTTCATCCCTATATAGGAAGTTTTTACAACAGAAACAACATCTATCCCAATATGGGCTTTGATGAGTTTTATGAATTTGACAAAACCTTTAAGGATCTGTACGAGTATCCGCCCATGGATAACCTGCTCTACTACTTTATGAATGAAAGGTTCAATTCCTCTAAAGATCCGAAATTTATGTTTGCAGTCACCTTTCAAAATCACGGGCCCTATCCCACAGACAAACTGCTCTATGAGGAGCCCTACGTCCTTTGGCAGGAGGGATACGATATAGACGATTACAACTACTTTAACAACTATCTCAACGGTATATCGGAATCGTCCAATTCCCTCAAGATTTTAATAGACAACTTGCGTGCAAGTGATGAACCTACGCTCTTTGTGGCCTTTGGAGATCACAGTCCTTCCATGGGCAAGAACAATTCCATCAGCAAGATGTTCGGATTGAATGACAGCAATGCGGAGTTGGAAGGAATTTACAATCTATATGAAACTCCCTATCTTATTTGGGCAAATGACAAGTGCAAAGAGGTCTTGGGCAGAGATTTCCTTGGAGAGGGAAGAGATCTTGAACCTATATTTTTAATGAGCGATGTATTTAAATACATAGGTTATCCTGGATCTGAATACAATCAGTACCTACAGGATTTTTCTAAGGACGTGAGTATAATGAAGGAAACTTTTTTCAGAATCAGAGGAGAGTACACGCATAATCCTTCCGAAAGGGATAAAAAAGCCATAGAAGAGTTTAAAAATTTTGAATACTATGTATCTAACTTAAAGATAAAAAAAGCAAAATAAAAGGGCATA
>JAUNLL010000094.1 GCA_030532275.1 Peptoniphilus sp.
AAATATATATAATTGTTTTTATCAAGATATCTGAAATCTTTTCTTATTTCTTTTATAAGTTTGGAATCTATCATTATTATTCACCTATTCTTTGAAAAACTTTATTCCATATTTCCTCTTTAACTTCTTCATCTTTAATATTATTTATTGCACTGGAAAACTTAGATCTGACTATTAAAGATTTGGCACTATCCTCATCAAATCCTCTGGACATGATATAAAATAGCAACTCTCTATCTATGTTCCCTGCACTTGCCGCATGGTTGCCCTCCACATCATCTTCATGAGATAACAGAACGGGTACTGACAGAGAACTTACGCTGTCATCTAACAAGATCGTATACTCTTCTTCTGATCCCACACTTTGTGAAGAACCCTTTTTGAAATCTAAAGTGGATCTGAATATTTTTTTAGCCTCATCCTTTAGAGCGCCATTTACCACTATTTCAGATTCACTCTTAGTTCCATAATGAAAAATATTATAAAGCATGTCTATATTATTTTTCCCTGATCCAAAGTACACTGAATCCACATTTAACGTTGAATTATTGCCCTTTAAATCTCCTTGAAAATAAGTGTATATTTTATTTGCTCCAAGTTCTATTTGACTTACATTCACAACGGCATTTTCTGCTATCTCAACATAAATTGTTTCAAGTGAAATCTGATTTTCAGAATCATCTTGAATTACAAACAGATTAACTTCTGAATTTTCCTTTGCGTAGATTTTAATCAGAGAACTTCTGAATTTTTCATTATCTTTATAGCTCGAATAATCCAACAGTACAGTTACATTTTCAGCTTTTTCTGCTGAAATATAGTGAGAATCCACCAGTTGATTATTGAACTCACTTGTATTTAATGTGACTACTTCATCACCCTTGTCGTAGATCTTAAATAGATTGCAATATTCCTTGTTGAGTTTAAGAATATCTTCAGGCAGCTCATCATTGACATTTGCATAAAATTTTTCTGAAATTTCATTATCTACTTTTGCATCTTCAAGCTCATTTTTACTCAACTTAGGTATTTCTATTGTAGATTCGTTCACTCTTAAATAGTTAAAGGTTTTGAAAGTGAGTTCATTTGATTTTATTAAAGTTTGCATATTTTCCTCCTAACCTATTGAGCCTTCAAGTTCCAGATTTATCAGATTATTCATTTCCACTGCATATTCCATGGGAAGTTCCTTCGCAATAGGCTCTGCGAACCCTCTTACAACCATTGACTTGGCTTCTTCTTCCGAGATTCCTCTGGTCATCAAATAAAAAATCACTTCATCGGAGATTCTTCCGATTTTTGCTTCATGTCCGAAATCCACATTTCTATTTTGTATATCGATAGCAGGTATGGTGTCCGATCTGGATTCATTGTCGATCATCAAGGACTCACAGGATACTGATGCCTTTGAGTGATGAGCATCTTTCGCTATTTTTACAAGACCTCTATAAATTGCCTTGCCACCTGCTTTGGCAATTGATTTTGAGTTTACTGTCGATGTGGTGTAAGGTGCTAAGTGAATTGCTTGAGCTCCCGTATCTATATTTTGGTCTTTTCCTGCAAAGGATATTCCTACATACTCACTGCTTGCCCCTTCACCCTTTAAAACCGATGCCGGATATAGCATTGACACCTTTGATCCGAAGGAACCTGATATCCATTCTATTTTTCCATTTTTCTCTACATGAGCTCTTTTAGTGTTGAGATTATACATATTTCTAGACCAATTTTCTATTGTGGAATATCTAAGTGTAGAGTTTTCTCCTACAAATAATTCAACAGCTCCTGCGTGTAAATTTACTACATTGTATCTTGGAGCAGAACAACCTTCTATGAAGTGACAATAGGCATCTTCTTCAAGTATTATTAAAGTATGCTCAAATTGCCCAGCTCCAGGAGCGTTTAATCTGAAATAGGATTGTAGAGGAATATCTACCTTTACTCCCTTTGGCACATATACAAAGGATCCTCCGCTCCAAACGGCATAGTGAAGTGCTGCGTATTTGTGCAAGTTAGGAGAAATACACTTGCCGAAATATTTCTTTACGACATCGGGATATTCCTTAAGTCCTGTTTCAAAATCTGTATAGACAACACCTTGGTCCAAAAGAAACTTTTGAATATTGTGATATACAACCTCTGAGTCGTATTGAGCGCCTACTCCCGATAGAAGATAATCTCTTTCAGCTTCGGGTATTCCCAATCTGTCAAAGGTATTTCTTATATCATCAGGCACATATTTCCAATCATCTGTAAGCTCCGCATCAGGTCTTATATAAGTGGTGATCTGGTCCATGTCCACTTCCGATAAATCCGGACCCCAAACAGGATTTGTTTTACTGTTGTATATTTCAAGAGCTTTAAGTCTATATTCTAACATCCATTCAGGTTCTTTCTTTTCCGCTGAAATTTGTCGTACTATTTCTTCGGTCAGTCCCTCTATGGTCTTGGATTTATAGGTGAATTTATCTTTTATGTCGTAGATTCCTCTATCTAAATCCTCAACGTGAGTTTTTTTCTTTTTAGATTCCACTCTATTACACCTCTTCTTTTAACCAGTTAAATCCTTCATCTTCAATCTTATCAACTAGGGAATCTCCACCTGTCATGATAAATTTCCCGTTGATAATAACATGTACAAAATCAGGTTTTATGTTTTTTATCAATTCTCTATGGTGAGTTATGATCAATACAGCCTTATCTTCATTTATAAATCTCTTAATTCCCTCAGCTACTATTCTGGTAGCGTCTACATCAAGTCCTGAATCTGTTTCGTCTAAAATTGCAAGCTTCGGATTAAGCATTATCATTTGCAGTATTTCATTCTTCTTCATTTCTCCGCCTGAAAATCCTTCATTTAAGTATCTGCTTGCATAGGACTCGTCAAAGGATAATTTTTCCATTTCTTTTTTTAATTCTTTTTTAAATTTAAGAACAGATACATTTTCATCTTCTATGGAATTCTTAGCTGTTCTTATAAAATTTTCAACGCTTATGCCGGAAACTGCCATGGGATTTTGAAAGCTCATGAATATACCTTTTTTTGCTCTCTTATCAGTAGATAAGTCTGTGATGTCTTCCCCTTCAAAAAATATTTTTCCATTTGTCACGGTGTATTCGGGATTGTCCATTATTACATTGGCCAATGTCGTTTTTCCTGAACCGTTGGGCCCCATGATTACATGTACTTCACCATAATTTATTTTCAAATCAATATTATGAAGTATCTCTATATCCTTATTCTCTGTTACGTTTGCAGTTAGGTTTTCGATTCTCAATATTTCCTTATTCATCTTTCTCTCCTTTATATTAAATCATACAAATTTACTCGGATTTAATTTCTAAACCGATTATAACACAAAATAATTCAATAATATACGTTTTATTAGTATTTATTGTTTTATTTTTCTAAATATTATAATATGTATTATGAGGAGGATTGAATGGATAATCTATACTATATATTCATAATTTTATTTATAATTACGCTGTATTTTTCTTTTGAATTTACAATGATT
>JAUNLL010000095.1 GCA_030532275.1 Peptoniphilus sp.
AGCGCTGATGGTACTTGGCTGGAGACGGCCTGGGAGAGTAAGTATCGCCGGATAAAGGTCCGCAAGAGCATATGTAAATATCACTTGCGGACTTTTGCTATAATTTATGAGACCGAGAGGTCTCTTTTTTTATGTTAAGAGGAAATAAAAAGACCGAACTGCCTTTAAATACAGTTCGGTTTTTTGAGTTTAATTGATTTTTAAGTTTTCAGAGTTTTCGATTATCTTCAGCATCAAGTCCTTGCCCTTGATCAAGGATGATGTGGGTATCAGTTCGTTTCTTCCGTGGAAGTTGTATCCTCCTGTGAAGATGTTGGGACAGGGAAGTCCCATGTAGGATAGTGTTGCTCCGTCGGTTCCACCTCTTATGGGTGCAATTTTGGGAATTATGCCCAAGTCTTCCATGGATTTCTTGGCAAGGTCGATTATATACATATGAGGTTCTATTTTTTCCTTCATGTTGTAGTAGCTGTCCTTTAAGGTCATTTCAACGGTGTCTGCTCCGTATTTTTTGTTGAGGAATTCCACTATATTTAAAATCAGAGCTTTTTTTTCGTTGAATTTTTCCTTGGAGTGATCTCTTATGATGTAGTGCATTTCGGTTTTTTCAACTGTTCCTTCAATGAAAGTTAAGAGGAAAAATCCTTCATATCCTTCGGTGTATTCCGGTCGCATATTCACGGGAAGCATTGAATGGAGTTCCATGGCTATGAGCATGGAGTTGATCATTATGTTCTTTGCGGAACCGGGATGCACATTTTTGCCCTTAAGGGTGATTTTTGCGCTTGCTCCGTTGAAATTTTCATATTCCAATTCTCCCAAGGGGCCTCCGTCAAAGGTGTAGGCGAAGTCCGCATCAAAGTAGGGCACGTTGAATTTGCTCGCTCCTCTGCCGATTTCTTCATCAGGAGTGAAGGCTATTTTTATATCTCCGTGTTCAATTTGCGGATTTGCCACAAGGTGCTCCATGGCTGAAACTATTATGGCGATGCCTGCCTTGTCATCTGCTCCCAAGAGTGTGGTGCCGTCTGTGATTATGAGTTCTTCTCCCACTAAGTTCTTTAAAAATGGAAATTCCGCTTCCGTCGTGGTGTATTGCTCATTTAACTTGATATCTCCGCCGGTGTACTTTATCACTTTTGCCTTTACATCCTTGCCTGAAACGTCGGGGGATGTGTCCATGTGTGCGATAAATCCGATCTTAGGGAAATGCTTGTCGCTGTTTGATTTTAGAGATGCGTACACATATCCGTATTCATCCATGGTCACATCTTCAATTCCCAGTTCCTTCAATTCCTTTACAAGATAGTTGCCCAGCACTAATTGAGTTTTTGTTGAGGGAATGGATGTTGAGTTTTCATCTGATGTGGTTTCAAAGGATGTGTATTTTATAAATCTATCTATAATTTTTTGCATATTATCTCCTCCAAAAAAATTATATCACATGGAAGTGGAGAAAATACAATAAGTTTTATGTGGTGGTAAGTTGCACAAAGATCATAGATATCTTTTAAATATTCTTCTTCTTATATATAATAGGAAGTAGAATATAAGAGAGGTAGTTATGGAGAATACAAATAATTTATTTACAAATCTGTTGTTTTTAGGGATCTTATTGACTTTTATAATTTATTCCTATAAAAGGGGCAGAAAACTTAATGTCGTGGCCTTTTCAGTGATGGCTGTTCTGTATGTAGTATATATTTTCAGGTCGTGGATACTATGAAGGTAGCTGTTATAGGGGGAGGAGTGTCCGGTTGCTTTGCCGCCATAGCCTTGAAAAGAGGGGGAGCGGATGTGGAGATAATCGAACGCAAGGACAGAGTTTTGAAGAAACTTCTTGCCACGGGCAACGGAAGGTGCAATTTGACCAATGCGAAGTTTTCAAAAAACTGTTACAATCATCCCGATTTTGTGGAAAGTGCCTTCAACTTAAATGACAATGAGGATTTTATAGACTATTTAAAGCTGTTGGGAATTTTGACCGTGGAAGAGGAGTTGGGAAGGATATATCCCATGAGCTTAAAGGCGCAAAATGTGGTGAATCTTCTTCTCGAGGAGATGGAAGAGTTGCAGATTCCCATCCATCTTTCTTCGCCCGTGATCTCCATTGAAAAGAAGAAAAATTTTGAGCTCAAAACAAATGAGGAGGTCTTTCACAGCGATGCTGTAATTTTCGCCTGCGGAGGAAGTTCCGCACCTAAATTTGGCACAGACGGAAAAAGCTATAAATTGCTTGAAGCTTTTGGACATAGGGTGACTTCTCTACATCCTGCCCTCACTCAGATAAGGCTGAAGAGCGAATATTTAAAACAATTCAGCGGAGCGAAGGTGCAGGGAGAGATTTCATTGTTTTGCAAGGGAGAGAAGGTGGCTTGTGATTTCGGAGAAATACTTTTCACGGATTACGGAGTCAGCGGTCCGCCCGTGCTTAATCTGTCCAAGTATGTGAATCTGCAGGAGGGAAGTAAATATGTTGAAATGCCCCTTGTCAATATGCTCAAAGATGAAAAATTGATGAGAGAGGAAATTATTTCCCAGATATATATGTTGGATTATTTTTCTCTGGAAAGATTTTTGATGGGAATAATGGACAAAAAATTGATAAATTATGTGGTTTACAGTCTAAAGGCAGACAAGACGGACAGTTTATCCAATCTGGAGGATTTTCAAAGGCGTAAATTGGTGGAGATATTGCTTTCGTCATCCTTTGAAGTCACGGGCACCAGGGGTTTTGAAAACTCCCACGTCACGTCGGGAGGTTTGGATATTTCGCAGATAGATGAAAATACCATGGAATCGAGGATGGTCAAGGATCTTTACGTCATAGGAGAGGTCTTGGATATAGATGGAGAATGTGGAGGATACAATATTCAATGGGCCTTCAGTTCGGCGATGTTGTGTGCGAAAGATATTCTCTATGGCGAATAAATTTATTGGGAACAAGGGTTACAGCCCTTGTTTTTCTTAGGAAGTAGATAGAAAGTTGTTGCATGGACTTTGAAATTTAATTAAATTTTAAACTTTCCTTAGGCTTTGAAGTATTTTAATAAATGCAGTATTATGATATAATTTATTTTCGGTATGGAGGAAAATATGTTGTACTTAAATAAACTTCTAAAGAGATATGGTACCATCAATGTATCCGTAGTGGGTACGGGATTGATGGGAACATCTTTGATAACGCAACTGAATTTATTGGATAATTTCAGTCCTCGAGTGGTATCGTCAAGAAATGTGGATTCCGTACTTTGTGCCTATGAAAGGGCAGGTATTGCCAAGGACAGGATAAAGGTGGTAGAGGATCTAAATTCCGCCATGTCCTATTTCAAGGAGGGCTTCTTCCTTGCCGCTACTGATTCAAGTATAGCCGCATCCCTGGGCGATTGTGTGGTGGACTGCACGGGAGATACTGAAGAGGGCGTTAAGATTTGTCTTGAGGCCATGGAATCCCATG
>JAUNLL010000096.1 GCA_030532275.1 Peptoniphilus sp.
TTGTTTGGGCAACGAATTTCGGTGCCGGTGTTCCGATTAACGGAAATTGTTGTACGTTTCTTTCTTCCATAAATATTTTTCCTCCCTTATTGTTTTATATTTTTTAATTTTTATTAAATGATTTTTGACATCAAATGAGATTACTTATTATTTACCCCAAGAAAAAGAAAACTAACACTATTTTAGGGAAGTTTTAAAAATTGAATAAATACTATGAATTAAAAATTTTTAATGCAAAAATCCTTCTGTTACGCCGTTTTTTCAAAGGAAAATGTTAAAATAAAGAAGAAAGGGAGAGGATGAGTATTCCCGCAGAAAATGTCCTTGGAAAAATGTAAGTATCCATAGGAAATGAATTAGGCTGTGTGAGGTAACATGAAAAATACTTATTTTATCAGGGAATATTTTAAATATAAATAAAAACTATGATGAATAGGTAATATTCATCGCATTGTTTCCGTCAGACGAGGGGCAGGTTTTGGCGGAAAAGGGATTGAGTTATTGCGGTAGGATTTATGTTTGCAGTAGATCGCCTATGTGAACCTATCAAAAAGACCTGAGAAAGGAGTAAGAACTATGAAAAAGCTAAGTATTTTGATTATTTGTTTTCTACTGATTTTTACCGGCTGTCAACAGGAAGGAAAAGAAAAGGAGCAAGAAAGTGCTACAACAGGGGAAGAACAGGGACAGGTTGTTTCTAAGGAAGAGGGAATAACAGGAATTTTTCCTGAGAGGGATGAACTGGTGATTGATGGGGATTATGTGGACAAACTGTCTGATTTGGAGCGAAAAGAAGCTGAAAATAATGGGGTGAATTTTAAAAATTACACTTTACCCATGATTAATCTGGACACGCCTTATGCCCATTATTTGAATTTTCTCATTCAAAAAAATATTTTGATAGACTGCATACACAATGTAGACCCTGAGCAGTCATGGCAGGGTTCGGAATCGTCCAAGGAGCAGTTTGTCGATTATGAATATACTCTCAAGAATGATATTTTATCCATTTTGATTACCAATGCCAGAATGGACAAAGCTTCCGGAGAAGAGCAGAGGATGTACTATTGTTTCAATTTGGACATCAAAACCGGAGAGGAAATTAGGTTCAAAGAAGCCTTGAGCCGTTTAAATTATCCTGAAAATATCAAACCTCAATTTGAAAGGAGGATTCGCGAGGCAATTGAAGGGATCGTGGCAGAGTCGGATAGTGATGATCCTTATATGACAGTGGGACGAATGACGGCGAATTGTATTATGGAATCTAATTCTCTTTTCCTGCATCAGGAGGATCAAGGCACCAATTTCAGGTTTTTTATTAATGAGGAAGGATTTATTGGACTGCCCATTCCACTTACTTATTATTTCGAAGAAGAAATGATTACCTTGTCAAAGGATGAAGAGGAAGAGGAGATCAATCCCACCTTTACTTTGCTGAATATTCCAGAGGACAAAGCCTATGGCAATTACTATCTTGGGGACGCTTATGATGAAGATGTGGCTTTAGTAGGAGTTACTAATCTAATTGGCATCTATCGAGATCTCAATACGACAGGAAGTCCGGACTTGTTATTGCCCTCTAATTATCTTGGTATGTCCGGTGGTGGCAGTGAACTTTATTGGATTGTTCCTAAGTATCGCAATGCGCTTATTCGAGTTTACGGTCAATATTTGGACGAAGAAGGGGAAATGCAGATCGATCCCGTGGCTTTGGAATATACGGTGGGAGATGTGTTGGTCTTCTGCAATTCCAGTGATCTGTATAGCAACGTAGTTATCGAGATAGAACAAAATGGAGAAATATTTCGTTTCTCACCGGGGCTAAGTCTGAAAGATGGCAGCAATATGGTAGAACCGGAAGGGGAGGACTTGGAAGACTATATCGATACTATCGATAATTTACCGAAAGAAAAGGATGAAGCAGTACAAAGGATTATGGAGAGATTAAGGGAATTTTTGCCGAAAGGATAATAGGAAAATCGAGAAGAGCGTCTTCGGACGTTCTTTTTTCGTGTAATCACAATAAAAAACCACCGGTTATACCGGTGGTTCCATTAGCTTTATCTTCAAGCAAAATAAGACCTCCCATTATAGTAGTGTTACTTAATAAGCTGCACAATTTAAAAAAGGGAGGTATGATTCATAAAGAAGTGCAACTGTGCAGGATTAGAGGAACCTAAACTTTCATTGTGCTTAATCTCTGTAAAAATCGAATTTATATTATTTGTTTTTATAGATTCATTAAGTGTAGTACTTTCTCACGAGCAGCGCACATGGACATATCCGATCTTTTGAATGGGGAATTTCCCGCAGCATCTTTCCCTTTGCGAAGGATAATGAAGTCGGTATAGGTGGGTTTCATTTCTTCATCTCTATCATAAAGATGTCATTATTTTAATTTTTTGATTTTTTTTCTGCATCGTCAGAAGCTCCACCTGATCTAATCCAATCATCTATTTCAGAGAGCTTGAATTTCCATAATCTTCCAACTTTATATGCAGGCATATCTCGTTTAGCAATCCATTGAAGAATGGTTTCACGTCTGACGCCAAGATAATCTTGGACATATTTAAGACTTGTCCATTTTTCTATTTTATTATTCATTTAAAGCCTCCATACTGTATTTGGGTGTGCATATCACCTTTTATACATATATCAAATTTCACTTTTGACACATGGTAAGTGTTCTCCTCCATCACTTTGTCACTTGAGTAGTCGATAGCAGAATCTCCTTTGTAAAATTGTTTATTCGCATCTAAGCCATAATCGCAACTTTTATCTGTTGATATTCATTTAGAAGGATATTTTCCGTGTCATTGGTCAATTGAAAAAATTAACTGATACTTACGAGCAATCGCCTGTGGCAATATTTCTTTTTTGAATCAATGAAAGCTGAAGATCCGGAAGCATCGGTTAGATAATGAAGTTTTATCTTCCTGAATGTTTCTGAATAGGAATTCTAAAATTTTCATGATATGAAATAGATTTCTTAAATTCAGCCGTTAGTATTTTCTAACTAATATATACTTTTTTATTATGAAGTTATATGATTTTTATTATGAAACCGTTTTCCGTACTTTCAAAACAATAGGAAGTCACATCACATTGATTGAAAAATTAAATGCAAAGATACCTTGATTACTTATTTTTTGTTAATAAAATTTTTGAATAGGTCAATTATATGTGGAAAAAAATCCACAAAACTTCTTCCTTAAAATCCGCTTTAGTCTTTAAAGTTCTTTTTAAACGTATTATAAGTTTATTTTTTCAAAAGCATCCTGTATGTAGATTGATGGTGGAAATATAGGTATCTTAACAATCATAATATATCAAATTTTAACTTTT
>JAUNLL010000010.1:0-12858 GCA_030532275.1 Peptoniphilus sp.
TATATATTTTATTTTTTTCAAAAATCACCGAAGCCATTATAAATTCAGATTCAAAAATTTCCCAATTACAAAATTCAATTTCCACCCATAGAAAAACCGTGGAGAATTTAAAGCAAGGGCAAAAAAATGAGGTATCCGCAGAGGAAAGCGAAAACATAGTAAGCTATGCCGATGAAGATATAATCAGCGCCCTCAAGGGAGCGGGAATAGAAGTGGAAACGCTGTCGGAAACTGAAGGCGCCAAGCGTGTGGAGATGACGCTGCACAGGGACAATATCAAGGCCATAGATAAATTGTCGCAATACTTCACCTATGACGATTTTTATGCCTTGAGGACTAAGGACAGCTACAAACTAATGGTGAACATGGGAGAGGAAAGGGAAAGTGTCCTTCCTGCCATAGTTGCAAAGGAAGAAGAGGATGCAATCATAGAATTAAAGAGGGAATATTTTAATGCTGTCTTAAATCAAGAAAACACCAAAGAGGAAACAGCAGAGAAAAACACACCTGCAAAGTCCGAAACTCCTAAAGGAGAGGAAAACACACCTGCAAAGACGGAAAAAACCGAAGATGAAATTCTGTCGGACTCGCTGCTCACCGACGTGCTGAAACCTCACTATCAATCGGGTCAACTGCTTCCCGTGGACGAATTAAACCTTGAAGATCTAAGCCTTCACAGCGACCACGGACAACTGTCGAGAGAGGGCGATGCACTGGTGCTAAATTACGACTTAAAGGATTTGCACAGAGAAGGGGAATTTATAATTCTGCTTGATGGTGAAGTCGATGTGGAGGACTTGCGCATTGAATTGGAACTGCCACAGGGATTTCAAGGGGAAGTAGGCTACTATGACGGGCAAAATATTCCCTTTGAAAACTTTGAGATAGAGGGAGAAAGCGTAATTTACAGCGCACAGCGCATAGAGGGATTGAAGGGATTGTACTACAAGATAAAGGACGGATCCGGTCAGATCAAGATCAAAAACATAGAGGGAAAAATTTGAAACGGGGCTTTACATTAATTGAACTGGTAGTTTCCATATCCATAGTGTCCATTTTATTCACCCTTGGACTTATGAGTTTTAGAAGGGTGGGAAGTCTGGAAGCGAAGAAGGACTTAAAGACCATAGTCAATCACATAAAATTTGCGAGGAACATGGCCATTTCAAAAAAATCTCAATCCCAGGTTTATTTTTCAAGGGACAATTCCTATGAGATAACCTGCGCCGACTACAAAGAGAGTTTTCACTACAACAATAAATTGCAATTTCTAAACACAAGGGACGTAAAACTCACCTTCACTATAAAAGGAGTATCTTCAGCTGATACCTCTCAAACTCTCTACTTTAAAATCAAAGACAAGATCTATGAAATAACCGTCGAACCGATCACGGGAAAGGTAAATTTGAAAATATGAAAAAGGGATTTATTTTAATAGACCTGTTGATTTCCATAGCCTTGCTGTCGATAATAGCCACAGTTTTGTTGCAGTCCTACGCCGATGCCTTCACGGGCAGAAAAAACTTGCAGGACAGATTGAAAATGTACAATGCCGCCAAAAATCAGATGGAACTCATAACAGCTGCCAACTACAAGGGCGGAAGATTTGATGTGATTCTGTCTGAAGAATATCAATACACCTTGGAGGAAGTACCTCTGTCCGAAAATCTCAACAAGTATATTTTGAAGGTAAAAGATGAAAAAAATCACGAGATTAAAATCGAAAAGATATTGTACAGCAAAGGGCTTCACCCTCATTGAACTCGTTGTGTCCATAGCCTTAGCGGCTGTGGTGTTCTCGGCCCTTGCATCGGTTTTGGGTTTCTCTCTTTCCCTCTTCGGCAAGGTAAGCGCCCATGACGGACTTTTTCAGGAAGCCTACTTCACGGAAAATTTTCTATACGAAGAAATAGCCTCTGCCGACTACATAGTGCCAAATGGTAATCCCCGCTCCTTGGGTTTCACCCTTATCAAAGTCACGGGAGCAGAGCAGGGGCAGAAGATCACATACAGATATACTTACTACTCGCTGGAGGACAAGACCTTGAAAAGGCACTCCATAAACACTGAGAAGAAGTTGCAGGCAGAGTACATAGGTCAAAAAATGGGCGTGAACAATATCATCACAGGAGTGGAAGGTATCACTTGTGACCTGGAAGATGAAAAAATCACCTTGGACATACTCTACGACAGAAAGGGAGCAAAACACAGCAGCAAGATAATTGTTGCCAACAGAACCTTTGAGGAATACCATTGAAAAAACGAGGATTTACCTACATAGTAACAATTATGACCGTCACATTGATGGTCCTTGGAGCCACTTTCATACTATCGAATTTAAAAGATGAATTGTTGATAATGAAAAATCAAAGGGACTATATTCAAGCGGATGCCTATGCCGAATCCATGATCAACATAGCCATATCTGAGGAAAATTTAGAGGACCACATCAAGGAGCTGTACCACACAGGCGAAAGTATGGATATAGTTCCCACCCACAGCATAGAGGAATTGGAGGACTGCAGGATCACACTCAAATCCGATGACGGAACCAAAAAAGGTTTTTTAATATCTGCGAAAGTGAAGTACAAGGGCGTGGAGGGCAGATTTTTTGCACGAGGTTCATCTGTCAATCCTCTCTATCTGAAAAAATTGAGCGTCTTAAATCCTCAAGTGATCAGCCAAGAAGAAATACGGGAGCTAAAGGAAACCTTCGTGAAAGCTCCCATGGATGAACTGCCCTTTGTAGAGTACATAAACTTGGACGAGAGAGATTACTTCATCAAAAAAGAGGGAAGGTACTTCCTGCTGTACAGAGAATCGGCAGGCGAAGAAGAGGTATTGGCAAAGAAAATCGCCACGGACACCTTTCATATCACTCAGAAGGGCGGAAGTCTGTGCGTAGTAGATGATACAAATCTAAAGGGCATAGTGGATGTGGACAACATATTCTTAAGGGGAGATTTAAACTTGAGCGGAATATTGGTGCTTAGATCCCCTGTAAATTTTTTGAATAATCCAAAGAATATTTATGTAAAGGGACTTGTGATAAATGGTGACGGAGTTTCTGAAAACAATGTAGTTGCTCGCTACGACTTCGAAGAAATAGACCTTTATTCCCAAGGGATACCCAATTATATCAAAGCGAGAGTTTACAGTATTAAAAGAAGTATTGACAACAAATAAACTTGATAGGATACTGTTATATTGATATAATTATAAAGAGAAATATTAGGAGGTATTTTATGATTTCAGCAGGTGATTTAAGAAAGGGAGTAACATTTATATATGACAACGACGTCTATGAAGTAATAGATTTCCAACACGTTAAACCCGGAAAGGGAGCAGCCTTTGTAAGATCTAAGATAAGATCTGTTTTGACAGGAGCTACCAAGGACACAACCTTCAACCCTTCTGAAAAGTTTGAGAAAGCTGTAATTGAAACTAAGGAAATGCAGTATTTGTACAATGACGGAACTTTGTATTATTTCATGGATAACGAAACTTTCGAGCAAGTACCGCTTGAAAAGGAAATAGTAGAAGAGGCATTGAACTTCATGAGAGAAAATGACATGGCTCAAATCAATTTCCATCAAGGCAAAGCATTCAGAGTTTCACCTGCAAATTTTGTTGAACTGGAAGTTACACAAACAGAACCGGGAGTTAAGGGAGATACATCTTCCGGCGGGGCAAAGCCGGCCACGGTAGAAACAGGGTTTACGCTTAATGTGCCGCTATTCGTCAATACCGGAGATATAATAAGGATTGACACGAGAAGTGGCGAATACATGTCCAGAGCATAGGAGGAAAAATAATTATGGAAAACATCATTAACAGATTAGCTTATCTTGAAGGTTTAGCTGAAGGTTACGAAATCAATGCAGAAAAGAAAGAAGGAAGAATTCTTCTTGAACTTATGGATATAGTTTCCGAAATGGCGGAAGAAATAAAGAACAGACAAGACGAAATCGAAGAGTACATCGACTTAATCGAAGAAGACCTTACAAATCTTGAAGATTATGTATATGAAGAAGACGATGACTACTATGACGACTTTGACTATGACGATTATGACTATGATGACGATTCCTTCTTCGACGACTACGAAGATGAATGTGAATGTGGTGGAGATTGCAACTGTTCAGATCCTGAACCCATGGAAGAATAATTTTATAAAAAATTCTCCGTCGGCAAGTTCCGACGGATTTTTTATGCCTAAATTGCAATAAAATTGAATAACAATATATAATTTGATATAATTATAACATTAAAAATAATACCGTTATTGGAGGTGTATCATGACTGAAAATTATCTCATAGAAACTAAAAACAATGGAGAAGTCAGAATATCAGAAGATGTCATAGCTACTATCGCCGTGGTTGCTGCGGAATCCGTAGAAGGCGTAGTGGATATGCAATCTAATTTAAAATATAGCGTCACGGAAATGTTTGGAGTGAAGAACCAAAACAAGGGAGTAAAGGTCAGCATTGGTGAAAAGGAAGCCGTGATAGACACATTTATAACCGTTGAATACGGAAAAAATATCGTTGAGGTCTGCAAAGAAGTACAAGTCAAGATAAAAGAAGCAGTTGAAAGCATGACCGACCTTGAAGTCGTGGAAGCGAACATTCACGTTTCGGGCATAGCTCTTCCCGATAAAGAGAAAGCAAGGTTGTAAAATGAGCAGGAAAAAATCTCGTATTGGACAAATGCAAGTGTTATTTCAGATGGACGTCAATGACGATTTTTCCCTTGATAGTTTAAATCGTTTCTTGGGCAATTTTAAATTCACCGACTCCGAAATGGAATACATTGCACAGACAATACCGGTTATTCTTGAAAATCTTGAAACCATTGACAATACCATAATAAAAAGTCTGTACAGTTGGAGCTTTAATAGACTTGCCAATGTGGACAGGAGTATTTTGAGAGTATCTGTATATGAATTACTATATAGAGATGATATTCCCTCGGAAGTATCAATAAACGAAGCTGTTGAAATATCCAAAGAATTCGGCTCTAAGGAATCTCCCAAATTCATAAACGGCATATTGGGGAGCATTTACAGAAATTTGCACAAGTAATAGAGAGCTTTTATGCTCTTTATTCTTTTTTATGGTGATAAAATGAAAGCGATAAAAGTAAGTGAATTAAATAAGTACATCAAAAAATATATCGCCATGGATTACCTGCTAAGCGATATTTCCGTAAAGGGAGAAATTTCCAACCTGAAAAAACACACCAACGGCAACATATATCTGTCTTTAAAGGACGACAGAGCAAAGATAAACGCCATCATCTATCCAAGGGATGCAAGGAAGATCAACTTTCCCATCCAAAATGGAGACAATGTGGAGGCCGACGGATCCATCTCCCTATACGAAAAAGACGGATCCATAAATATGTATATACGAGATATGAAAAAAATCGGCATGGGCGATCTCTATGAGAAGTACTTAGCACTTAAAGATGCGCTGTACAAGGAAGGACTGTTCTCTGCAGAACACAAAAAACCCCTTCCCTATTTTCCCAAGCGTGTGGGCATAATCACATCGCCCACCGGTGCTGCCATTGCGGACTTCATCAACGTACTTAACAGAAGAAACAAGGCTGTGGACATACTTCTCTACCCCTCCAAAGTGCAGGGAGATTATGCTGTTTCCCAACTCATGGAAGGATTGGAATACTTCGAAGCAAATCCCGTGGATGTGGTAGTCTTGGGAAGGGGCGGCGGTTCCCTTGAAGAACTATTTGCCTTTAACGATGAAGGACTTGCAAGGAAGATATACGACATGAAAATTCCCGTGATTTCCGCTGTGGGCCATGAAGTGGACTATGTTATATCGGACTTCGTCAGCGACTTGAGAGCACCCACGCCCTCTGCGGCGGCGGAACTGGTGTCCATGAGTACCGAGGATTTGAGCAACTCTTTATTTTTGCTGAAAAATCCAATGGAACACCTCATGCACAACAAGATAAATCGACACAAAAATGAACTTTCCGATAAATTCTCCTTTTTAAAATATGAACTCCTCTCCTTTATAAATGCAAACAGAAGAAAGATAGAATATTATAGAGATTTCATATATTTGAAACAGGCGAATTTTAAAAACATGAGGACGACCTTGGAAAACTCAAGAGCAAAATTGGACCACGCCATGGATCGCAAGATAGAGGACTTTAAAGAAGAACTTGAATTTAATCGAGCAAAGACTGCGCTGCTCAAGAGAGTAGAGGGAGAAGAAAGGGCTTTAAATCTGCACAAAGAACTCTTGGAAGCCAAAAATCCCCACAGCTCCATAGTACTGCAGGAAAAAGATTTGCACATCAGCGGAAAAAAACTGGAGATTTCCCTATTGGAAGCTCTCAAAGTAAGAAGTGCGAAGCTGGAAAGGGCAAATAAGTCCCTTGAAAGACTTAATCCGTCAAAATTCATAGGCATCAGAGATGAAAACTCCAATTTGGTCATATCGGCAAAAAATTTAAAGATAAATGGAAATATCAACATAGACTTTAAAGACGGTAGGGCAATTGCCACCGTAAAAGATGTTAAATTAAGAGGTGATAGAAATGGGTGAAAGTTATGAAAGTGCTTTTAAAAAGCTGGAGGAAATAATTAAGGAGTTGGAATCCGAAGACATATCCTTGGAAAATTCCGTTGAAAAATACGAAGAAGGATTGAAACTCTACGAATATTGCTCAAAACTTTTAACCGAATACGAAGGAAGGGTGAAAATCTTGATGAAGGAAAATTCAGAAATAAGAGAACAAGATTTTCAGAGGGTGGAAGATCATGATTGAAAACAATAATTTAATTTCCGTAATAGACAATTACTTATACACCAATTTTGCAGTTGTGGACGAATACCAAAAAAAAGTCTATGAATCCATGAATTACTCTCTTTATTCCGGCGGAAAGAGGATAAGACCCATCCTTTGCATACTAAGTTACAGTGTCATGTCCGACGGAGCTGACATCGAAAAAATACTTCCCTATGCGGCAGCCATAGAGATGATTCACACCTATTCGCTGATACACGATGACTTGCCTGCCATGGATGATGACGACCTGCGCAGGGGCAAACCCACAAACCACAAGGTATTTCCCGAAGCCATAGCCATACTGGCAGGTGACGGACTTTTAAACACAGCGGCGGAACTGCTGTCCAAAAACCTTGAAAATTACGACGATATGGAAGAACTCAAGAGGGCGATCAAGGCCATGAGGTACATATTCAACGCATCGGGAACCGGTGGGCTCATAGGCGGTCAAGTCATAGACCTTGAAGAAAACAAGGATATGACCTTGGATCTCTTTGAAAATATGTACAAACTCAAGACTGCGGCGTTGATCAGAGCGGCCATAGTCAGCGGAGGTATAATGGCAGGTGCCTATGACGAAGAACTTGCATCCTTGGAAGAGTTTGCCAACTGCATAGGCATAGCCTACCAGATCAAGGACGATTTAATCGACGGTGAACAGGACAAGGATAAAAATACCATATTGAAATACAGCACCAAGGAAGAACTTTTAAAGAGAATAGAGGACTTGACACGCAGAGGAAAAGAAGAACTCAAATCCATAGATCACAACACTGAAAGTTTGGAAAACTATGCGGATTTTCTCATGAACAGGAGCGTATAATTGAGTAAGATAAGAGCGGATCTTCTGATTTTGGAACAGGGTCATGCCGACTCAAGGGAAAAGGCAAAAAGACTGATAATGAGCGGAGAAGTCTATGCAGGCACCGAAAGAATAGACAAGCCGGGACAGTTGTTGGACAGCGATTTGCAACTCATGGTCAAACCCAACTCTTTGAAGTACGTCAGCAGAGGGGGATTTAAGCTGGAAAAGGCCCTTGAACTCTACAACATAGAACTCAAAGATGCAATTTGTGCCGACATAGGCGCTTCCACCGGAGGATTTACCCACTGTATGCTTTTAAAGGGTGCAAAAAAGGTATATGCCATTGACGTTGGGTATAATCAACTTGATTATTCCTTGAGAGTGGACGAAAGAGTTATCTCCATGGAAAAGACCAACATAAGAAACCTTGATCTTTCCTTGATAGAGGACGAAATTGACTTCGCATCAATAGATGTGAGTTTCATCTCCTTGGAATTGGTACTGCCCAAGGTCCTTGAGATGATAAAAGAGGGCGGACAGATAGTATCCCTCATAAAACCGCAATTTGAAGCCGGCAAAGAGCACGTCGGCAAAAAAGGCATAGTCAGAGATAGGAAAGTTCATGGAGAAGTGCTAAGTAAAATAATATCTCTATCCAAGGACTTAGGTCTGAGAATAATGGGATTGACCTATTCTCCCATCAAGGGAGCCAAGGGCAACGTGGAATTTCTAATCTACTTGGAAAAATCCACAGATGAGGACAAGGAGTACAACATAGAGGATCTGATTTCAGAAACGTCGGAAATGTAGGGGATTTTATGCTTTTAGAATTAACCATCAAAAATTTTGCCATAATTGAAGATATGAGAGTGGAATTTGACCACGGACTAAACGTGCTGACCGGCGAAACAGGTTCGGGCAAATCCATAATCATAGATGCCCTGTCCATAGTCTTAGGAGAGCGTGCCAGCAAGGACATAATAAAAAAGGGCAGCGAATTTGCCTATATAGAAGCGATTTTCACCAAGGAGGACGACATAGACCCGATATTGGAAGAGCAGGGCATAGAGGCGGAGGACATAATAGTCATATCCAAGCACATCAGATTGAACAGACCCGCCATGGCAAAAATCAACGACAAAACTGTATCCAATGCGCTATTGAGCAAAATCACCGACAAACTCATAGACATTTTTGCACAGAACGAAAGCTCCTCGCTGATGAACACCGCGAACCAGAGAAAACTCATAGACTCCTTTGGATCTGAAGAACACAGAGAGCTTTTGTGGCAGTTGAAGGAGAACTTTGAGCAGTTGTCAGACTTAAAAGCTGAATACGCACAAAAAAACAAAAACCCCGAGGACAAGGCCAGGGAAATTGATCTGCTCAACTACCAGGTGAAGGAGATAGAAGAAGCGCAGTTGACTTCCGACGATGACGAAAATCTTGAAAACACCTACAAACTCCTATCCCATTCCTTTGACATCACCAAGAATGTAGAAGGTGCCATCTCCCTGCTGAAGAGCAGCTATGAAACTGTCTCCGCAGAAGACCTCTTGGACAGCGCTCTGTCCTTTTTGAGCGGTGTTAAAAATTATGACGAAGACATATCTGAAGACTTCCAACAACTGGAGGACATCAGGTACAGAATCAAGGACACGGTGCGCAACTTGGAGAGATACCTGAACTCCGTGGATTACAGCGAAGAAAAACTCTACCAAGTTGAAAACAGAATAAACCTGGTTAATTCGCTGAAGAGCAAGTACGGACACACCACGGACGAAATATACAACTACTTGGATCAAACCAAGAAAAGACTGGATTTTCTCACCAACTACGATAGAGAGATGACGGACTTAAAGGACAGAATAACGAAACTTGAAAAGAAAGCCACAGCCATGGCAAAGGACATATCTTCCCAAAGAAAGGATATAGCCACGGAATTTCAGAGGAAAATAAAGGGAGAACTCCGTGATTTAAACATAAAGGATGCCGATTTCAAAGTTGCCTTTTCCGATAAAAAATTGTCGGCTGAGGGCGTCGACGAATTGGAATTCATGCTCATAACCAACAAGGGCGAGGACTTCAAACCCTTGGCGAAGATAGCTTCAGGCGGAGAGATGAGCAGAGTTATGCTTGCCTTTAAGAGCATACTGGCGCAGGAAGAGAACATACAAACCATGGTATTTGATGAAATAGACAGCGGAATAAGCGGAATAACCGCCCAAATCGTGGGAGAAAAAATAAAAGCACTGTCAAAAAATGCACAAATCATAGTTATATCCCACCTTCCGCAGATAGTATCCATTGCAAACTCACACTATGTGATTGAAAAAATAGAAGAAGAGGGCAGAATAAGCTCCAAGATTTACAAGCTGAACAGCCAAGAGCGAGTTAGAGAATTGGCAAGGCTTATCGGAGGATTGAATTTAACCGAAACTGCATTGAAAGCTGCAGAAGAAATGCTTTTTAAGAAGGAGGAGTGAAATGGACTACATCGAGAGAACTATGAAGTCTGACAAGATTTACGACGGAAAGATTGTAAAACTCAGAATTGATACGGTTGAACTTCCCAACAAAAAATACTCAAAAAGGGAAATAGTAGAGCACAGTCCGGCTGTGGCGATAGTGGCTGTGACCCAAGAGGATGAATTGCTCTTGGTGAAACAGTACAGAAAACCCATAGAAAAGATGATTTACGAAATACCCGCAGGCATGGTGGAATTGAAAGAAAAACCCAAGGATGCCGCTGTGAGAGAATTGAGAGAAGAAACGGGCTATACAACCGATAAAATAGAATACATGACGGAATTTTACACTTCACCGGGATTTTGTGACGAAAAAATTCACGCCTTCTACACCGAAGACATTGAAATTGACAGTCAAAACTTGGACGAAGACGAATTTTTATACTGTGTAAAAGTTCCCTATGACGACGTTGTGAAGATGATAATGAGAGGTGAAATCACCGACGCCAAGACCATAGCGGCAGTGCTTTTTTATGACGGAATCAGGAGGAAGATCCATGCTTGATAAAACTGTGGAATACATCAGGAGCATAACGGATTTAACACCTGAAATAGGGATAATCTTAGGCTCGGGACTGGGCGACTTTGCAGAAACCATCTATGATAAAATCGTCATAAATTACGAAGATATACCCGGATTTTCAAAATCGCAGGTGAAGGGACACAATTCAAGATTGGTCTTTGGAACTGTCGCAGATGTGAAAGTTGTGGCCATGCAGGGCAGAATGCACTACTACGAGGGACACACCATAGGCGAAACAGTCTATCCCATAAGGGTATTAAAGGCTCTGGGAGTTGAAAAACTCATAATCACCAACGCAAGCGGAGGGATAAACACAGACTACACCCCCGGCGACATAGTCATGATAAAGGACCATATCAACCTCACGGGCATAAATCCACTCATAGGACCCAGCGACGAAGACCGCAGATTTATAAGCATGATGGAAGCCTATTCTCCACAGCTCATGGACAAGGCGGAAAAAGTCGCAGAAGAACTGAACATGGACGTAAAAAAAGGCACTTATATGTACTTTACCGGACCCAACTACGAAACGCCGGCGGAAATCAAAGCGGCGGCAGTATTGGGAGCCGACTGCGTGGGCATGAGCACCGTGCCGGAAGTGATACAGGCCAACTATGAGGGCATGAAGGTACTGGGCCTCACCTGCATAACCAACATGGCGGCAGGCATTGGCGAGCAGTTCCACGATCACGGGAGCGTAATAGAAGTATCGGCTAGAGTACAAGATGTATTCAGCGCCTACGTCAAAAGAATAATATCGGTGATTTAATTGAACATACAATCCATTTTAGAAAAGAAGAAAAAGGGATTAAAACTAAATAAAGATGAAATCTTTTACTTTGTGGAAGGCTATTTAAAGGACGAAGTGAAAGACTACCAAGCCTCGGCATTGCTCATGGCCATTTGCATAAGAGGATTGGACTTCGAGGAAACCTCACATTTGACAGAAGCCATGATCAAATCGGGAGACACCGTGGACTTGGAGGAAGTGGAGGGCGAAAAAGTCGACAAGCACTCCACGGGAGGAGTGGGCGACACCACCACCCTAGTTGTGGGACCCCTCCTTGCAAGTTGCGGATTAGCCTTTACCAAATTGAGCGGAAGAGGACTGGGACACACGGGAGGTACCCTGGACAAATTGGAGTCCATAGCAGGCTTTCGCATAGATTTGTCCCGTGAGGAATTTATTCGCAACATCAACGACATAAAAATTGCCATCATGGGACAGACTGCCACCATCGCACCTGCCGACAAAAAAATCTACGCTCTGCGTGACGTCACCGCCACCGTGGATGACAAATCACTCATAGCAAGCTCCATTATGAGCAAAAAACTTGCCATAGGTTCGGACATCCTGTTGTTGGATGTAAAGGTTGGTTCAGGCTCCTTTATGAAGACCGTGGAAGAAGCTGAAGCGCTGGGAGCCACCATGGTGAAATTAGGTTATGAATTCGGCAGAAAAACCTACGTCCTTCTGTCCAACATGGACGAACCTCTGGGTTACGCTGTGGGCAACAGCCTTGAAGTAATTGAAGCCATAGACACCTTGAGAGGACAGGGACCGGCAGACTTAAAAGAACTCTCCATGGCAATATGCTCCAAAATTTTGCTCTTGAGCGGAATTTCTTCAGACCGCAAAGAAGCGGAAAAACTGCTCCAGGAAAAAATTGACAGCGGAGAAGCCTTGGAGAAATTCAAAGAAATGGTTTCAGCACAGGGCGGAGATCCCTCCTACATTGACGATGTGAGCAAATTTGAATTATCCGCCATAAAAAGAGAAGTATTAAGCACCGGAGCAGGTTATATCAAGGAGATAAAGGCCCTGCAAATAGGAGAAATCGCCAAGGAATTGGGAGCGGGCAGAGCCACCAAGGAAGATTCAGTAGACTTGGGCGCAGGTATCCTGCTCAACAAAAAGATAGATGATCCCGTGGAAGAAGGCGAACTTCTGGCGACACTTTACACCCAAAGGGAAAGTATTTTGGAAAGTGCCGTGAAAGATTTACAATCCGCCTTTGTAATCGGCGATAAAAATCAGCAGAAATACGAACTTCTGTTGGGAGAAGTAGGTAGAGAAGATGTTTAAAGAACAGTTAATCACTTTAATATACACCGCCATAGCGCTGTTGAGCGCTATCATACCCCACGAAGTGGCACATGGATACGCCGCCTACAA
>JAUNLL010000010.1:12868-25241 GCA_030532275.1 Peptoniphilus sp.
TGACGACACCGCCAAGACTGACGGTAGACTTTCCTTCAATCCTCTGCACCACATTGACCCCATAGGTCTAATATCCATGATTATATTCAGATTCGGTTGGGCGAAAGCCGTTCCCATAAACCCCTACAAATTCAAAAACAGAAAGAGAGATACGCTCATAGTATCCTTGGCAGGAGTGACCGTGAATTTCCTTTTGGGATTTATTTCAGCATTGATCTTCGTCTTTGCCTATTACAGAGATTTATCCATCATAGAACTCTTTCAAAATATCATGTGGTTCAACGTGATGTTGGGAGTCTTCAACCTCGTTCCCGTACCGCCCCTTGACGGTTCAAAGGCCTTGATAAGTCTTTTTCCCGACAAAGTTGAATACTTTTTCTACAAATATGAGAGATATCTCTACATCCTGTTGGTGTTGGGAATCTTCTCGGGAACTATATCCAAAATCATAGGCCCCATAGTCACGAACATAATAAATCAATTCATAAAAATAGGCTTGATCGTATGGAATATAATATAAATTTAAAAATCTATGAAGGTCCCATGGATCTGCTCTTAGACCTCATAAAAAAGAACAATATCGACATATTCGACATTCCCATCCACTTGATAACATCACAATTCCTTGAATATATAGAAAATTCCAAAAAACTCAACATGGAACTCACTTCGGACTTCATCCTCATGGCATCCACGCTCCTGGAGATAAAATCTAGAATGTTGTTGCCTAAATTCACCTTCGACCAAGAGGAACAACAGCAGGAAGAAGACCCCAGACAAGAGTTGGTAGACAAAATATTGGAATACGAAAAGTACAAGGAAATTTCCAAAGAACTTAAAAAATCCTCTGACTATGAAGGAAAATCCTTCTATAAATTGCAGGAGGATTTTTCCCATATGGACACCTTGGACTTTTTAGGCGATATTGAGTTAAAGGATCTGTCCGCAGCCTTCAACAACATAATTAAAAGATACAAGAGCAAGGACATAGTGGAGAGCATAACATCCGACCGATACTCAGTAGACACCGCCATGGAGCAGATAATGGCATTGCTCACGGAACACCGTGAAATTAAATTCACGCAACTGCTCAGCGACTACCCCCTATTGGAAGAGATCATAATATATTTTTTGAGCCTTTTGGAACTCATAAGAAGGGAAAGCATAAGAGCACACCAGGAAAAAGACTTTTCCGATATATTGATAGTGAGGAGAGAAAATGCATAGGGACAAATTAATTTCAATAATCGAGGGCATATTATTTGCCTGGTCGGAACCCGTCAGCATTGCTGAGCTGTCCAAAGTGCTAAACACTTCCCAAAGAGAAGTGGAGGACACCATGAAAGCCATGACGGAAAAATATGAGCGCAATGACAGCGGACTTAGGCTCATGAGATTGGGCGACAACTACCAACTCAACACCAAACCCGAAAACTACGACTACATAAGCAAATTTGTCAGCGACAAAAACAAGCGCAACCTCTCCAACGCATCTCTGGAAACCTTGGCGATAATAGCTTACAAACAACCCGTCACCAAGGTTGAAATAGAAGAAATAAGAGGAGTGAAGTGCGACTCCACGGTGAGAGGACTGCTGGACATGGGACTTATAAAGATAGACGGACAGCTTGACAAAATCGGCAGACCCAACATATACAGCACCACGGAAGACTTTTTGAGGAAATTCGGCATATCCTCCCTCAAAGAACTTCCACAAATAGAAGAAGATGAACAAATTAAAATGCAATTTATGGAGGAAGAATGAGATTACAGAAATACATGGCACACGCAGGCGCCGCCTCTCGCAGAAAAAGTGAAGAGTACATAGCAGAGGGCAGAGTTAAGGTCAACGGACAGGTGATCACCGAATTGGGATACAAAGTCCAACCCTCGGACAAAGTGTACCTTGACGGAAAAAGGCTCAAGATAATCAGAGAACACACCTACATAGCCTTGAACAAACCCATGGGAGTAGTATCCACCGTCAGCGACGAAAAGGGACGTAAGACCGTCACGGACTTAATCGACTTGGACAGGAGATTGTACCCCATAGGCAGACTTGATGTGGACACCACGGGATTGATCCTCTTGACCGACGACGGAGAAATCACCAACAAAATCACCCATCCCAAGTACGAAATAGAAAAAACCTACATAGTCACAGCAGAGGGCAGACCCGACAAAAGAGAACTGGACATACTTAGAAAGGGAGTTAAAGTAGGTCAGGAAAAATTCAAGGGCGCCAAAGTTAAAATACTCAAAAACTTCGAAGAAGACACCATAATCGAAACCACCATATCAGAGGGCAAAAACCACCAAATAAAAATAATGTACGAAAAAATCGGTCATCCCGTCAAAAAACTCAAGAGAATATCCGTGGGAGAAATTCAATTAGGCAACTTGGAAATAGGCAATTATAGATTTTTAAGCGACGACGAAATCAATTATCTGAAAGGTCTGAAATGAACACAGTCAAATTCAATTACAGAGAAATAGTAGATGAAGTAATAGAAAATATGAAATTAAAGGACTGTTTCTGCCTTGATGCCACCTGTGGCAACGGAAAAGACTCGCTGAACATACTATCCCACATGGAGGGCGGATTTTTATACTGCTGTGACCTTCAGGAGCAGGCAGTGCAAAACACCCACACACTCTTAAAATCAAGGGGCTTTACAAACTTCAAAATCATAAAAAAATCCCATGATGAAATCTTTGAGCATATGGAGCATAAATTTGCACTCATAATATACAACTTGGGCTACTTGCCCGGCTCCGACAAAAACATCATCACCAAGGCGGACACCACAGTCAAATCTATCAGTCAGGCACTTCACAAACTGCAAGATGAGGGAGTTATAATAGTAGTTTCCTACCTTGGACACCCCGGATCCGCCGAAGAAAGAGAAGCCGTAGACACATACTTGCAAAATCTTGACCAAAAAAAATACAAAGTTGAAAAAAGACAATTCTACAACCAAAAAAACGATCCACCCATAGTCTATTTAATAGGAGGAAGAAAATGAAAAAAGTTGCAGTTATCGGAGGAGGGCCCTCGGGCATGATTGCAGCTTATTTTGCTGCACAAAAACACCACGTTGAACTCTTTGAACAAAATGAAAAGCTAGGTAAAAAACTGTTCATCACGGGCAAAGGCAGGTGCAACATAACCAACGACAGAGATATATCTGAGTTCTTCAATGAAATATCACGCAATGCAAAATTTTTGTATTCAGCCTTTTATTCCTTCACCAACAGAGATTTAATTGCACTGCTGAGGGAACACGGACTTGAAACCACAGTAGAAAGAGGAGGAAGAGTATTTCCCAAAAGTGAAAAATCCTCCGACGTCATAAAAACCTATGAGAAGATGCTAAGAAAAAGCGGAGTGAAAATAAACTTAAATAGCAAAATCACAGCCATAGACAGAAAGGGCGACAGTTTTTGCCTAGAGGGAAGAGAATTTGACAGCCTGATCATAGCCACGGGAGGTTATTCTTACAGATCCACAGGCTCCACAGGCGACGGGTACAAATTTGCAAAGCAATTTGACATCGAAGTTGAAGACCTGCGACCTGCCCTCGTACCCGTGGAACTCTCTGACGACTTTCTGGACAAGCTGTCGGGACTTACCCTTAAAAATATCGAACTCATAGCCAAGAGAGGCAAAAAAGAAATTCACAGAGAATTTGGAGAACTGCTCTTTACACACTTCGGCATAAGCGGCCCCACCACTCTGAGGATGTCCAACATCATCAACAGAGCCGAAAACATACAGCTCTACATAGATTTAAAACCCGCCTTGGACGCCAAGACCTTGGACGACAGAATACTGAAAGATTTTGACGAATTTCTCAACAAAAACATCAACAACGCAATGGTAAAACTGCTGCCCAAAAATCTGATTCCCACAGTATTGCACCTTGCGCAGATAGATCCGCACAAAAGCGTAAATGAAGTTACCAAAGAGGAGCGAAGACAACTGGTAAAGACCATCAAAGAAATGCCCCTTAAATACAAATCCCTCATGGATATAAATGCCGCCATAGTCACCAGTGGAGGTATATCCGTCAAGGAAGTAAACCCCTCCACCATGGAATCCCTCAAAATCAAAAACCTTTACTTCTGCGGAGAAATTTTAGACGTCGAAGGCTTCACCGGAGGATTTAATTTGCAAATCGCAAACTCCACGGGATACCTTGCCGGAACATCCATCTAAATTAAATAAATACCTTGTCTTTAGACATTAAATAAACTATAATGTAAAAGAGGAAGTTTGGTGCTCTTTTAGTTATGCTGAATTAAACATTGGAAACAAGATCACTGTGCTAGCAGTGATTTTTTTATTATGGAGGAAATATGTACTCGGTAGCAATAGACGGACCCGCAGGCAGCGGCAAAAGCACAATAGCGAAACTCATCGCTCACAAACTCAACATATCCTATATAGACACCGGAGCCATGTATAGAGCAATCGCCCTTAAAACTCTCCGCCAAGGTGACCTGCAAGAACAGTCACTTCAACAACTGCTAGAGGACACCCGCATAGACTATGACCGAGGCAAAATCTACCTGGACGGACGGGACGTATCGCAGGACATCAGAGGAGATGAAGTATCGGCGCAGGCATCGAAAATATCGAAGAACCCCGCCCTTAGAGAATACTTAGTCGGCATACAACAGCAGATCGCACAAAAACGCTCCGTCGTCATGGAGGGCAGAGATATAGGCACCGTCGTACTGCCAAGAGCCAAGTACAAATTTTATCTCACAGCAGATGTGGACACCAGAGCGAAAAGACGGTACGAACAACTTCTCGCCAAGGGAACCAAAACCACCCTCGAAGAAGTCAAAGCAAGCATTGAACAAAGAGATGACAACGACATCAACAGAGAACACTCACCACTCAAAAGAGCGGAGGACGCCATATTGGTGGATAACACCCACATGGATCTCCACCAGACACTGGACTACATACTGGACAAAGTGCGAGGTGAAAATGCTTTATAAAATATTGACAAAAATCCTATGGATATTCTTTAAAATCATATTCAGAGCGGAAATCACGGGAGCTGACAAAATTCCCGAGGGCAGACCCCTCATCATATCACCCAACCACAAGAGCAACTTCGATCCCTTGTTGGTATCGGCAATGATCAAACCCCAGATCCATTGGATAGCAAAGAAAGAACTCTTTGCCTTCAAACCCCTGGGCGCCTTCATCCGTGCCGTGGGAGGATTTCCCGTAGACAGACAGAACACCGACATCAAAGCTGTAAAAACCGCCATGAGCCTATTGAAAAACAACAAAGTGCTGGGACTTTTTCCCGAGGGCACAAGAGTGAAAACACCCGACTTCACAAAACCCAAGTCAGGAGTGGCACTCATAGCCCACAGAACCAAAGCCACAGTAGTGCCCATCTATATAGAAGGCGATTACACACCCTTCAGTAAGATGAAACTCATAGTCAGAGAACCCCTTGACCTGTCACAGATGAAGATAACACAGAGCGACTATGACGAAATATCTCTAGGCATATTGAAATCCATATATGGAGTTGATGAAAATAAAAATAATATTAGCTGAAAAATTGGGATTTTGCGGAGGAGTAAAAAGAGCCGTGGAACTGGCATATAAAAATGCAGGTGAAGAAGTCTATTCCCTAGGCGAACTAGTCCACAACCCCATAGTCGTGCAGGACTTGGAAACCATGGGAGTTAAGACCCTACAAGACCACAGCACCCCACACAACTCAAAAATCATCATCAGATCCCACGGAGTGCATAAGAGCATAATAGAAGAACTCAAAGGTCGGGGAAATGAAATAATAGACTGCGTCTGTCCCAAAGTCAAACAGATTTACGACATAGTCGCACAGGGACACGCAAAGGGATACAACATCATCATCTTCGGAGATCCCGATCATCCCGAAGTAATAGGGATCAACTCCCACGCAGAAGATCAGGCACTCATAGTATCCACAGAAAAAGACCTTCAACACATGAAAAAGGGCAAAACCCTAGTAGTATCCCAAACCACCAACGACGAAAATAAATATAAAAAAATTATAAAACTCATAAAAGATATTTCAAAAGATGAAATTTTAGTTTATAATACTATTTGTAACGCAACAAAGCTAAGACAGGACGCCGTAAGAGAACTTTCAAAGCAAGTAGAGGCGGTATTGGTAATAGGAGGAAAAAACAGCTCCAACACCAATAAATTAGCTCAAATTGCACAGGAAAACTGTAAAAACGTATATTTAATAGAGTCAATCAATGACATTGAATATAATCAATTAAAAAAATTTAATAAAATAGGTATTACCGCCGGGGCATCCACACCGGATAAGGTAATCAAGGAGGCTGTTAGTAGTATGGAAAATTTTGACAACAATGAGATGATGGAAGCGATTGAAAGCTCATTCAAGAAAATCAGAAGAGGCGAAATAGTAGAGGGAGAAGTACTTTTCGTAAACGAAAGTGAAGTTATGGTGAACATCGGATACAGATCCGACGGAATAATTGCCAGAGAAGAAATCTCCAAAGATCCCGAAGTAAAACCGCAAGATGTGTTTAAGCCGGGCGACAAAATTCAAGTCTATGTCATGAAAATCGATGACGGTGACGGAAACGTAGTTCTTTCCGCAAAGAGAGTCGAAAACATGAAAGTCTGGGACGATGTAGAAGAACTTTTCAACAACAAACAAAGAGTTGAAGTAGAAGTCAAATCAGTAGTCAAAGGCGGACTCATAGCGGACTTAGAAGGACTTAAAGCATTCATACCCGCATCTCATGTATCAGTAAGGTTCCAAAAAGACTTGTCAAAATATGTTTCTAAAAAATTGTTATGCGAAATAATCGACTTCGATAAAGCCAAGAGAAAAATCGTCCTTTCAAGAAAAGACGTCGAAGCTGAAGAGCTTGAAGCAAAGAGATCAGCAGTATACCAATCACTTAACGTTGGCGACGTAATAGAAGGTACAGTACAAAGACTTACAAACTTCGGTGCCTTCGTAGACGTGGGCGGAGTAGACGGATTGATTCACATATCCGAACTGTCATGGAACAGAGTAAAACACCCCTCAGACGTAGTATCACCAGGCGAAAAAGTTGAAGTACAAGTCCTAAACGTAGACGAAGAAAAAAACAGAATCGCACTGGGCTTAAAACAAACCACCAAGAAACCTTGGGACGTATTTGTAGAAAACGTAGCAGTGGGCGACGTAGTAGAAGGAAAAGTAGTCAACCTACTTGACTTCGGTGCCTTCGTAAGACTTGAATCAGGAGTGGACGGACTTCTACACGTATCTCAAATAGCGAGAGAACACGTTGAAAAACCTGCCGACAAACTTGAAATAGGACAAGAAGTCACAGTTAAAATCACAGACATCAACGACGAAGAAAAGAAAATATCACTATCTATCAAAGCGCTATTAGAACCCGTCGTAGAAGAAAAAGAAGAACCCGAAGCACCCGCAGAAGAAGCGGAAGTTGAAGAAGTCAAAGAAGAACCCGTAAAAGAAGCACCCAAAGCTAAAAAACCTGCAGAACCCAAAAAAGAACAAGACGACAACTCAGCAGATGAAAACTTCAACACAGCATTGGGCGACCTTTTAGGCAACCTTAAATTAGACTAATTGACACAAAGTACCTCAAAATTCCCTGAGAGTTTTGAGGTATTTTTTTGTAAAAATAGAGAAACAGACCCCAAAAAACAAAAAATATGCTATCATAATACACAAAATGATAAAAATGGAGGAAACATGAAAGCAGTAATAACCTTTATCGGAAAAGACCAAATCGGCATAGTACATAAAGCCACGGAAATACTAGTCAAGTACAGCCTAAACATAGTGGACATCAACCAAACCGTCATGGAAGATTATTTCACCATGGTGATGTTGGTGGACATATCCCAATCCACAGTGGAATTTAATGAAATAGTAGAAGCCTACAACCGACTGGGAGAAGAAATAGGCATGTATATCAAAGTACAACACGAAGCCATCTTTGACGCAATGCATCAAATATAGGAGGCACCATGGACAACAAAAAAATACTTGAAACCATCAAAATGCTCGAGCAGGAGCATCTTGACATCAGAACCGTCACCATGGGCATATCCCTCATAGATTGCATAGACTCCGACCACAAAAAATCCCTACAAAAAATCTATGACAAGATGATGCGCCACACAGAAAAACTGGTGGACACCACATCCCAAATATCACAACTCTACGGCATACCCATCATCAACAACAGAATATCCGTCACACCCATAGCCATCATAGCAGGAGCCACAGACCTGACAGACTACACACCCTATGCGCAGACATTGGACAAAGTAGCCAAATCCGTGGGAGTGGACTTCGTCGGAGGATTCTCCGCCTTGGTACATAAAGGCTTTAACAAATCAGACTACACACTCATAGACTCCATACCCAACGCACTCTCCACCACAGACTATGTATGCTCATCAGTCAACGTCGGATCCACCAAGACCGGCATAAACATGGAAGCCGTAGCCCTCATGGGCGACAAAATCGTGCAACTGGCACACCTGACCAAGGATGCAGACTCCATCGGCTGTGCAAAACTCGTAGTATTTGCCAACGCAGTAGAAGACAACCCCTTCATGGCAGGCGCCTTCCACGGAGTAGGAGAAGCAGACAGCACCATCAACGTCGGAGTATCAGGCCCCGGCGCAGTCAAATGCGCACTGGAAAAAGTAAGAGGTAAAACCTTTGACGAAGTAGCCGAAACAATCAAAAAAACCGCCTTCAAAATCACACGCATGGGCGAATTAGTCGGCAGAGAAGTATCCCAAAAACTAAACTCCAACTTCGGCATCATA
Organism: Peptoniphilus sp.; assembly: GCA_030532275.1. GTDB lineage: Bacteria > Bacillota > Clostridia > Tissierellales > Peptoniphilaceae > Peptoniphilus_E. The sequence goes on from JAUNLL010000010.1 coordinate 21,726, forward strand.
GACCTGTCCTTGGCACCCACACCCGCAGTAGGCGACAGCGTCGCGCGCATATTGGAAGAAATCGGCGTAGACACCGTGGGAGGACACGGAACCACAGCCGCACTGGCAATGCTCAATGACGCAGTCAAAAAAGGCGGCATCATGGCATCATCACACATCGGTGGACTATCAGGCGCCTTCATACCCGTATCAGAAGACGAAGGCATGATCGCAGCCGCACGCTCCGGACACCTCACCTTTGACAAACTAGAAGCCATGACATCAGTATGCTCCGTAGGACTGGACATGATAGCAATCCCCGGCGACACACCCAAAGAAACCATCTCCGCCATCATAGCCGACGAAGCAGCCATAGGAGTAATCAACAACAAGACCACAGCCGTAAGAGTAGTACCCGTAATAGGCAAGACAGTAGGCGAAGAAGCAGAATTCGGAGGACTGCTAGGCTATGCACCCATTATGGACATAGGCAAAAACAGCGCCAAGAGATTTGTCGAAAGAGGCGGACTGATCCCCGCACCCATTCACAGCTTCAAAAATTAACTCAAGCCCCGCAAGGGGCATTTTTCATACCCAAAACCCCTCACCACACCCCCTCACGACGAAAACACAACCCAAATATTTCATAAAACTAAATTTTTGTAATACAACTGTAATTTTACTTTTAACTTATTTAGTGTATAATTAAAACACAAGAGGAACATGACAATTAAATATTATTTTAGAAATGAGGTAATGTTTAACTTGTCACCTCTTTGCTGTTTCGTTCAGAACAGCAAGCAGAAGTTTAAGACTTTTGTAGGTCTACAAAAATTTTAAGGAGGTCGTAAGACAAGATGAACAAGAAAATTCTATCCTTAGTACTAGCATTAGTAATGGTACTAGGAGCATTCACAACTGTCTTCGCCGAAGAAGCAAAAGAAGAAGTTAAGAAGGTAGTAGGAAAAGATCAAAAAATCCAATACCTAATTGACAAGAAATTTGTTGAAGGTGACGACAAAGGCGATTTCGGATATGACAAAAACATCAAGAGATCTGAAATTACTAAATTGTTAGTTTATGCTAACGGAAACAAAGCATTAGCAGAAAAACTACAAGGATCAATGCAACTTTACTCAGACGTTGACCACGCACACTGGGCAAACGGAGTAATATCAGTAGGATCAACTGTACCCTCAGAAGCAAACGGACAACCAATGTTAAACGGTTATCCCGATGGATCTTTCAAACCTGAAAACGACGTAACATATGCAGAACTTGCAAAAATGTTAGTAGTTTTAGTAAAGAAAGATTTAACAGCTGACATGGTAAAACAAGCTAACGCTAACTGGGCAGCACAATGGATGACTTGGGCAGCACAATTAGGTATCCTTGAAGACGTAGTAGTTACAAACTCAGGCGCAGCTGCAACAAGAGCAGACGCATTTGTAATGGTATACAATGCACTATATGCAATGAAATACGTTAAGAACTACGCAGCAAATGATACACTTGGAATCATCTCTCAATTCAAAAACAACGAATTGACACTTAACCAAGGCGAAAAAGCTAAAGCAGTTAAACTTGATGCAAACACAGTATTCGTACTTTACTCAAATGAAGACGGACTTGACGCTAACGCTCATAACGCTGGCAGAACTCCCTTCACAAATGTTTACTCAAAAGCAGTAAAAGTACACTCAATCAGCAATCCTTCATACTATTACGGATCACTTGTAAGAGTAATCACTGACGGTGAAGGCGTAGCAACTCACATCCTTGAACTAGGTAACCCTGCAAAATTGGCTCTAGGTAACAGAGACAAGACACCTAACAAACAAGACCTTTTCGCAGGACAATGGGATCCTTCATTCCCAAGCAACGCAGCATCTGAACTAGGCGCAATCATCAGAGGCGCATTCAGCAAAATATCTAAAGACGAAATTAAATGGTCAGCACTTTCAAGCTCACTGGAACTTGACAAGTATATTGACGGAATCATCAAAGATTGGTCATACACTGGACAAGGCTGGTGGAAAGTAGATCCCAACACTCGTTGGCAAGATATAGCAGATGCAACAGCTGAAACTAAACTTTTAGACTTGCAACCTGCATACAGCTTTGTACAAGCATTAGACCTTGGTCAATTACTAAAGGAACTTGGCGAAAGATATGAAATAGCTGAATTAACAGCTCCTCAAACTCAAGCGATTATAAACATAATCTATGATGCAGCAAGAGCAGAAGATATTGTTAACGCAACAGGCGGAAATTGGGATGCATTCCTTGATCGTGTGTATAAAGAAATTGTTGGAGTAGAAGAAATTCCTAACAGAGAAGAATTAGCTAAGTTAGTAATTGGCGCACTTGACAGTGCAAGAGTTAACTTCAGATACCCCACAGCACTGGGAATCCTTGCTAAGATCGACTACTCAAACGGTAGCGCAAAGGCAATCGAATTCTGGGGCGGCGTATTCACAGGCGCAGCTAACCAAAAGAAAGCAGACGCAAACAACAAACAACTTTGGGACTATGTAGGACTTGAAGGATGGCTACCCGGACAAGAACTTATCAGAGCAAGATTGACAAGCAGCACTAAGTACTTTGTAGCAGACGTAGCTAACAACCAAATGACAGAAGTTTCACTTGACGAAGCACTTAGAATCCTTGGTAACACAAGAGCATCTAACTGGTTCTCTGATGTATATGTAGGATATGACAACTTCGGCGATGACGAAGCATGGCAAAATACAAATCCGTCAACAGCTTACAAGGAAGCTACAGTAGTAGTATTCAACTCTGTACAAAAGGGCAACAACAATGGCGGACTTTACAGAGTAACTAACCAAGCTACTACAAGATACGAAGCAACACTTGAAAACACTCATGGTGAAAAGACTATAATCAACATTGGAGATACAAGATTCTCATATCCCTTCGACTTCAATGATTCACAACTTGACGTAGTAGAATACTACAACAACGCAGCATACGGACAAAGATTCATCACTATGATTGACCATAGCAAGACAAGCAAATATCCTATCGTAAACGTATATGACGTAGACGGAAGAAAGATACTTGTAAGAGACGAATTTGGCAACACAGCTAAACTTACTCTTGACACAGACTATGATCAATTCTTAGTAGGTCAAAGATTGTTAGGAGCAAACATCCAATTTAGAACTACAACTAACAACGACGGAAAATCAAACGTAGTTGAAATAGTTTCTATCCTTGACCAAAATTGGAACGGAACAGCTCTTAGAGGATCACTTCAAGGCGTAGTAGGTTACAATGAAGCAAGACGAATGACAGGAGTAGTTAAAGCAGTAGAATCTGATACACAATTCGGTAACATGAGAGTAAGAATAGTTACTGATGAAACTATCTATGATGATAGCAACAGAACTGTTGATTTCTTCAAGGTAACTAGAGAAGAAGCTGCAGCTCTTAAAGTAAATGCAAGATACAGATTCATGGTTGAAAAAGACTATGACTCTACTTGGAGAGCATATGACTTTGAACTTGTAGGCG
>JAUNLL010000097.1 GCA_030532275.1 Peptoniphilus sp.
TAATTTTGGTGGCAGAAGTGAAATAATAAGAGCCCTAAAGAGTATTTATGAGGAGATTTCTAATGGAGATTTAAGCATAGATGATCTTGATGAAGAATCCTTCAAAAATTATCTCTATACAAAGGGACAACCGGAGCTTGATTTGTTGATCAGACCTAGTGGCGAGATGAGACTTAGCAATTTCATGCTCTACCAATCTGCCTATACTGAATTTTATTTTTCTAATATCCTTTGGCCGGATTTTACGGAAGAAGAGTTGTACAAAGCCATAATTGATTATCAAAATAGAGATAGAAGGTTTGGTGGATTGAATGTCTGACTTAAATAAACGCTTGGTAACCGGAATAATCGGGATCCTTTTGCTTTCCGTTGCAATATATCTTGGAAGTTATTTTTTTAAGATCTTCATATTGTTACTTTCCTTTATTGCTTCCTATGAACTGTACAACGCTTTAAAGGGAATAAAAATAAAGATAAATTTTAAGGTCATATTTCTTGGAATAATTCTTCTTTTAGTGGAAAGATTTATTCCCTTTCCTGCATATTTTGCCATAATAGCGGTTTTGTTTCTATCCTTGATAGAGTTGCTCTTTGGAGAAAAATACAATTTAAACGACGTTGCATACACGGTATTCGTCTTTATTTATGTTCCTTACCTGCTCAATCAGATAACGGAATTGAGCAAAATGTTTATAATTTTAGTATTTGTTATTTCTTTTTCCACAGATTCCTTTGCATATTTAGTAGGTTCTAAATTTGGAAGGCACAAGCTCATTGAAAGTGTAAGTCCTAATAAATCCGTGGAGGGAGCAATAGGTGGAATATTGGGATGTTTGATACTGACTTTAATCTATTTGTATGCAATTGAAGTTAAGGTGGATGTGATTGTGATGATTTTTATCATTGTAGCATCTATTTTAGGGCAATTAGGTGATTTATTCGCATCTAAAATCAAGAGAATTTCCGGAATTAAGGATTATAGTAAGATTTTGCCGGGTCATGGAGGTATCATGGATAGATTTGATTCGGTAATAGGCATTATCCCCATCGTCTATAGTCTTTATTATTTTTATATATTACTGTGAGGAGAGATTATGTATACAGCATTGGGTTCAATATTCATCTTTATGCTTGTAATATTATTGCATGAACTTGGACATTTTACAGTTGCAAAATTAGTGGGAATAAAAGTGAATGAGTTTTCCATAGGTATGGGACCGAAACTCCTTCAAAAGGAATCGGGAGAAACAAAGTATTCTTTAAGATTGCTTCCCATAGGAGGATTCGTTGCCATGGAAGGCGAAGAAGAAGAGTCTGATGACCCCAGGAGTTTCAGCAATGTATCTGCCCCTAAAAGGATGGCGGTAGTCATAGCCGGTGTAGTGATGAATTTAATCTTGGCGATAGTTACTTTTATAATTCTTGCCGCGATGATAGGTGTACCTTCAAATTCAAATACAATCGGAAGTGTAAAAGCTGATTCTCCGGCAATGGAAGCAGATATTCGATCGGGCGATAAAATAGTTGAAATTGAAGGCAAATCCATAAATTCATGGAATGAAATAGTGGAAACAATTTCTGTTAAGGAAGCAAATCAGCAAATCAGCATAACCATAGAAAGAAATTCTGAAAAGTTGATCAAGCAGGTAATACCTGTTAATTATGAGGGAAAATCGGTAATAGGGATAGGATTTTCTAAAAATATATTATCCGTGATAAAATACGGTTTTACAAAGACCTTTGATGTCATAGCAGAAGTTTTTTCAGTTTTAAAGGGTTTGTTTGCAGGAGGAGTTGATCTTTCCATGCTTTCAGGTCCTGTGGGATTGATATCGGCAATAGGGCAAGCTACATCCACAGGTATTACAAGTGTGTTGTTTTTGCTGGGCTTGATAAGTGCAAATTTAGCAGTTGTAAATATATTGCCAATACCAGCACTTGATGGTGGCAAACTTGTATTTCTGCTTTTTGAATGGATTACAGGTAAAAAAATAAACGAAAAAATTGAAAATGCCTTGAGCCTTGCAGGACTAGTATTTTTATTCGGTCTCATGCTTTATGTTACGGTTTTTGGCGATTTAATAAGGTTAGACATTTTAGGGTGATTTTATGAATAGAAAATATACAAGAGAAATATCAGTGGGCGATGTGAAGATCGGCAACAATTCAAGAGTGACAGTTCAGTCTATGACAACTACTATCACAAAGGATGTGGAGGCGACGGTAAATCAAATACTGGAACTTGAAGAAGCAGGTTGTGATCTGATCAGATTTGCAGTAAATGATTTTGATGATGCACAAGCCATAACTAAAATAAAGGAAAAAATACACATACCAACCATCGCTGATATTCAATATGACTATAAACTGGCAGTTGAATCTGTAAAGAATGGAATCGACTGCGTCAGAATAAACCCGGGGAACATAGGCTCAAAAATAAAGGTCAAGGAAGTTGTAGATGCGTGTAAATCAAAGGGAATTCCCATAAGAGTGGGTGTTAATTCCGGTTCCATACACAAAAACTTGCTTGAAAAATATCATGGAGTAAATGAAGATTCCATAGTCCAAAGTGCACTGGAAGAATTGGAAGTTTTGGAATCGTTAAATTTTTATGATACTAAAGTTTCTTTAAAAGCAAGCAATGTCAACTTATCAATTGCTTCTTACAGAAAATTCTCAAGTCTTTCAGAATATCCCTTACACCTTGGAATAACCGAAGCGGGTCCGGGAATTAATGCGGTTATAAAATCTTCCGTAGGCATTGGAACTTTGCTTGCTGAAGGTATTGGAGATACTATCAGGGTATCTTTGACTGACAGTCCTGTGGAAGAAGTAAAGGTGGGCAGAGCGATCTTAAAGTCATTGGGATTGTTGAAAAGCGGAGTTGAGTTAATTTCTTGTCCCACTTGTGCAAGAACTACAATTGATTTAATAAATATCTCTAAGGAAGTAGAAAATAAATTATCTGAATTGGATAAAAATATCACAGTTGCGCTGATGGGATGTCCGGTAAACGGACCGGGAGAAGCACGAGAAGCTGATATAGGAATAACTGCTTCCAACGGCGTGGGAATAATTTTCAAAAGGGGACAAATAGTCAAAAAAGTTTCAGAAGATGAATTATTGACAGAACTTTATAAAGAGATAGAACAACTATAGGTGATAATTTGATAAATTTAAATGATATTTTAAATAAATTAAAAATAGAATATAGAGATTATTACGAAGATATTCAAATAGATAAAATATCCTTAGATGAAGAAAACATGAAACTGTTTTTTGACTTATGTTTGAAAGAAAATA
>JAUNLL010000098.1 GCA_030532275.1 Peptoniphilus sp.
ACTTCAAGCAACGTTTGTTGATTTTTCTCCTTTGTGGTTAATTTCGCTTCTGAATTTTTAAATTCTTCCATTTTAGCCTTTACCGCTTCTTCCCCTTTAATTATAAGCTCTCCGTCAAAGTCTTGAAGTTTAGTAGAAAAATATGTTGCATAAAAGGCAAGGGGATAATGCAATTTAAAGTAAGCTATTCTAAAAGACAATGTAACATAGGCCACGGCATGGGCTTTGGGAAACATGTATTTTATTTTTTCGCAAGAACCTAAGTACCATTCAGGCAAATCCAGTTGATTCATCACTTCCACTTGAGCTTCTGTCAATCCCTTGCCCTTTCTGACCCTCTCCATGGTATCAAAGGCCACTTTGTTTTCCGCACCGGCTCTTATGAGATAGAGCATTATATCTTCTCTAGTGCATATTACATCGGATAATTTAGCTCTTCCTTCCTTTACCAGGTCTTGCGCATTATCAGTCCAAACATTGGTTCCGTGAGAAAGTCCTGATATTCTGACAAGTTCCGAAAAGTTTTTGGGCTTCGTTTCTATGAGCATCTGTTTTACAAAATTAGTTCCAAATTCAGGAATTCCCAATGTGCCTGTTGATATCTTAAATACATCTTCATTTAACTTCAGTGCATCGCTACTTGAAAATAAAGAGAGTGTTTCTTTGTCATTAAGACTCAGGCTACTTGAATCTATTCCTGTAAAATCTTCCAACATCTTTATTATTGATGGACCGTCATGCCCCAATATATCCAACTTGAGTATCTTTCCATGTATAAAGTTGTAGTCAAAATGAGTGGTGATAACTCCCGAACTTTTATCATCTGCCGGATATTGAACAGGAGTGAAGTCAAATATATCATTGCTCTTAGGACAGATCATTACACCGCCCGGATGTTGTCCCGACGTTCTCTTTACACCCTCAATATTATTTGCAAGTCTTTCAATCTCCGCATCCTTGACGGGAGAGTCTTCAAAATAGGATTTCACATAACCATAGGCGGTTTTTTCGGCAATGGTTCCTATGGTCCCCGCTCTGAAGACATATCCTTTACCGAAGAGATGTTCAGTGTATTTATGAGCTCTTGCTTGGTATTCTCCTGCAAAATTCAAATCAATATCGGGCTCTTTATCTCCTTTAAATCCAAGAAAAACTTCAAAGGGTATATCATGGCCATCCTTGTGCAGATCGGATCCGCAAACAGGACACTTTTTATCGGGCAAGTCCACGCCCGAACCGTATTCTTTATCTTCAACAAACTCAGAGTATTTGCAATTTTTGCAAATATAATGAGGCGGTAAGGGATTTACCTCCGTAATTGAACTCATGGTGGCAACAAAGGAGGATCCTACTGATCCTCTTGATCCTACATAGTATCCGTCTTCATTTGATTTCTTTACTAATTTTTGAGCGATTATATAGAGAACGGAATAGCCGTTTGAAATTATGGACTTCAATTCCTTTTCCAATCTTTTTTCGACTATATCCGGCAACTCCTCTCCGTATATTTCATGGGCCTTTTCATAACACATCCTTCTAAGATCTTCATCAGCCCCTTCAATTACGGGAGTGAATTTACCATCTGGAATCGGTTTTAAATTTCCGATAATATCTGAAATCTCATTTGTATTTTTGATTACAACTTCATAAGCCGCCTCTTCTCCCAGGTAATTGAACTCTCTTAAAAATTCATCGGTGTTTTTAAAATAGAGAGATTGAGGTTGATTCCAGTTTTCTACGGTTTTTACTCTTTGTCCGTTTAATACGATTCGTCTTAATAAATCATCCTGCTCATCTAAATAAAAAACATCACCTGTGGCAACTACAGGAATATTGAGTTCTCGACCTATTTCATAAATTTTTTTATTGATGCTTTGTAATTCCTTTTTATCTTTTACAAGGTCCTTTGCGATAAAACTCAAATTGTTATCCACAGGTTGTATTTCCAAATAGTCGTAATAGGATGCTATTTTTTTGATTGTTTCTTCGCTTTCCTTGTCATAGATGGCTTTAAATAAAATAGATGAGGAATTTCCGCTTCCTATTAACAGCCCTTTTCTGTATTGATTTAAAAGAGTTCTTGGAATTTTAGCAACTCTGTTGAAATAATTCATGTGAGATTTGCTCACCAATTTATATAGATTTTTCATCCCCTCTTGTGTTTTCACCAAAATACTAACTGGAGATTCGAATAATAGTGAGCTATCTATATTCTTTACTAAATCATTTATTTTTAAAATATCTTCAATTCCATAGTCCTTTTTAACCATATCCAAAAGTTTGATGAACACTTCGGATGTGGCTTGAGCATCATTTACCGCTCTATGTGCACCCACAAGGGAAACACCGAGTTTTTTTGAAAGCGTTGAAAGATTAAATCTCTTAGCGTCTTTAACCACTGCTCTTGCCAGTTGAAGGGTATCTAAAACAGAAAAGTCAAATTTCAGTCCGTGACCTTCAAATTCGCGTCTTATAAAAGAAATATCAAATTTTGCATTGTGAGCAACTAATAGGCTATTTTTACAAAATTCATAAAAGTCGAAAATGACTTCATCTATGGTCGGTTCGTTTTCCAACAATACATTGCTAAGCCCCGTCAACTCTTCTACTTTCTGGGGAATTACTCTTTGCGGATTGATGAGTTTTGAAAATTTGTCAATTATTTTTCCGTCTTTTATCTTCACTGCACCAATTTCCGTAATTTTGTCAGTTCTTGGAGAAAATCCGGTTGTTTCAATATCAAAGACCACATAGGAATCAAAGGCTTCCCTTCTGATTTTTAAAATTTCCTCTTCATCATCTACAAAATTACCATCAAGTCCATAAATTATTTTCATACCTTGTTCTGCAGCTTCCATAGCTGCAGGAAATCCTTGAACATCTGCGACATCTGTTATGGCAATGGCATTCATTCCCCAATGTTTTGCTCGCTTTACAAAATTTTCAAAGGAAGTGACGCCGTTCATAGCAGACATCTTTGTATGCAGGCTCAACTCCACTCTTTTTTCTTCGGAATTATCCTCTCTTACAAATTTATCTGCAGGCTTAAGATACTTGATTAATATTGAATCATCTTTTATAAAATTGTCATATTGCACATCACCGGTGATTATATAGTGTCCACCTTCGTTGACATTTGAGATAAATTCTTCAACCTTGTCTTTTTGTAAAAACACCTTGGCGATAATTGAAGATGTACCATCTGTGACGCTTAAAGATATGAGGGTCTTTTTATTCTTCAATTCCTTAACTTCAATTT
>JAUNLL010000099.1 GCA_030532275.1 Peptoniphilus sp.
TGAATTTGATTTTCCTTTAAGTCGGAATTGTAGTTTATATTTAATTCTCTGTATCTTTCCCTTTGAATCTCCCTTGCTATATTAACTCTTTTTGCTATTTCTCCGGAACTTTCACTTTTTTCTTCCTTTGACAGATATTTGTATTCAACTGCCGATGTCTTTACATGTATATCTATTCTGTCCAAAAGAGGTTGAGAGGCTCTTGCCATGTATTTTTCCACTTGAGCGTTAGTGCAAGTACACTCATGCGTCGGATCTCCGAAGTATCCGCAGGGACATGGATTTGTAGCGGCTATTAAGGTGAATTTAGCAGGATAGGTTATGCTTGCATTTGCCCTTGATATATTTATTGTTTTGTCTTCTAAGGGTTGTCTTAATACTTCCAACACCGATTTAGGAAATTCCAGAAGTTCATCTAAAAATAAAACACCATTGTGAGAAAGTGATATTTCTCCTGGTTTGGGTATTCGTCCTCCACCGATTAGAGATATGGAGGATGCAGTGTGATGAGGCGCCCTAAATGGTGGATTTGTCATCAATGTATTTTCTTTTAATAATCCTGCTACGGAATATATTTTAGTGACCTCTATGGATTCTTCATAGGTAAGTTCAGGAAGTATTGTAGGATATCTCTTAGAAGCCATGGATTTACCGCTTCCCGGGACACCAATTAAAAGAACGTTGTGCTTTCCCGCAGCAGATACCTCCAATGCTCTCTTAAGAAAATCCTGCCCTTTCATATCGGAAAAATCAATATCAAATTTAGGTTTGATAAATTCCCTTTCGTTGATAAATCTGTCTATGGGTTTTTCCTTATTTATATGCTCAACCACTTGTCTTAAATTTTCAGCCGGATATATTTCAATGTCATTTACCAAGGAACATTCAATCTTATTTCCATTGGGAATAATAAATTTTCTAAATCCCTGTTCTCTTAAAGAAATGACCATTGCCAAGGCGCCGTTAATAGCATTTAATGAGCCGTCTAAGGAAAGTTCTCCTAAAAATATGTAGTCCATATCAGCTTCAGTCAACAGTTCATTAGCACCCAAAATTGACAGAGCTATTGCCAAATCCATCTGCGAGCCGTCTTTTCTAAGGCTTGCAGGAGCAAGATTTATGGTTATTCTTTTTAAGGGAAATTCATAACCGCTGTTTTTTATTCCCGATCTAACTCTTTCAATGGACTCCTTTATGGAAGTGTCGGGCAATCCGACTATGGAGATTTTGGGAATTCCATTGCTTAAATCCGCTTCAACATCTATTAAATTTCCTTCAAGTCCTATCAGGGAACAAGTTTTTAAACTAAAGTACATACTGTCCTCCTAAAGAGCATAAAAAGCATTTTCTATATGATTTATGTAATCTTCCTTTAGATAGTATTCTATGATGTCATATCTTATTTGATAATGGGTTAAATTTTTTGAAATTGCATAATTAATAGATGCTGTAACAATATTTTGTATTTTAAAATAGTCGACAGCTTCCGCTGCATTTCCAAATTTTTTTGAGTTTCTGGTCTTGACCTCAATAAACACCAAAATATTGCCATCCATGGTAACTATGTCTATTTCTTTGCCCAGTGCTCTATAATTTCTGTCTAATATTTTATAATTTTTGTCCTTTAAATACTCTACGGCTCTTTCTTCTCCGAAATTTCCTATGCTTTTATTATTCATTACCATTTCTCTTTATTTTTAATGAAAGTAGTTCTGTGCATATCTGTGGGACCTAAAATCTTTATAGCTTCTCTATGAAGTTTGGTTCCGTAGCCCATGTTCTTTTTTATTCCATATCCGGAGTATTTTTCAGCCCATCGCTCACAAAGCCTATCTCTATACACCTTTGCAACTATGGAAGCACATGCTATGGTATAGACCTTGTCATCTCCTTTTACTATGGATACTTGGTCTATGTCGGTATATATTTCCTCCGCATCTATTAATAACAAATCGGGTTTTATGGGAAAATCCCTTTTATCTCTCAAGTTTTTCACGGCTCTAAGCATTGCAAGCCTCGTGGCTTCCTTTATGTTAATGGTATCGATAGTCTTGGAATCAACTCTTCCGATTCCTATGGCAATCATATTTTTAAGTATGAGATTATAGTAATGAATTCTTTTTATCTTTGAAAGTTTCTTAGAATCCATTATTCCTTCGATCTTATTTTCAGTGGGCATTATTATAGCGCAAGCGACCACATCTCCAAACAATGATCCCCTACCCACCTCGTCTATTCCTGCGATTCTACTGTATCCCTTAGAACGATATAGTTCCTCAAAATTTTCCATATTATAACCTCTCTAAAGTCAATGGCCCAAGTACTCCCTTTCTAAATTCATCGAGTACCAAGTTGGCAACCTTAGTATAATCAATAATATTATTCTTCAAAATTGCCCCTCTTTTTTTGCCTATTTGCTCCATCATTTCTAGAGGAGTTTTGTTTTGAACCTCTATTCCATATCTGCCCGATAAATATTCAGGTTTGATTTCAGCAAGTTTTTCTATGAATTTAAGAGCTATAGTTTCTACATCTAATATCTCATCTTTAATGGCTCCGGTAAAAGCCAAGTTTAAGGCTGTAGATTCTTCAAATTTATGCCAAAGTATTCCGGGAGTGTCTAAAAGATGTAGTTTAGGGTTTAGTTTTATCCATTGATTAGTTTTTGTAACACCTGGTTTATTGCCTGTTTTAGCTGATTTTCTTCCGGAAATACCATTGATGAAAGTAGACTTTCCGGAATTGGGTATTCCCACTATGATTGCTCTTAATGTATTCAGTTCAACTCCTTTTTCGTTGAACTTATCAATTTTATTTTTCATTAACTCAAAGGATGCCTCAATGATTTTATTTGCATTGGGCTTATTGGAGTTATACAATATGGCCATATTTCCATCCTTTGATAATTCTCTCATCCATTTTCTATTTTGATCCTGTTCTGATAAATCTTGTTTATTCAAAATAAATAGACCTGGTTTGTTGACAAGTATTTTTTTTAAAAGAGGATTTCTGCTGGAAACAGGAATCCTTGAATCTATAATCTCTATATAAAAATCAGTAATTTTTGATTTTTTTTCAATATCTTCCACGGTTTTTTTCATATGACCGGGAAACCAGTTAATATTCATGATAAATCACTCTTTTTCTAAGATTTTTTTAATAATTTTAATTGCACCTAATTGATTATTGTCAAAGTCACTGACCACATCTGCATGGTTTTTGATTAAAAAATCTG
>JAUNLL010000100.1 GCA_030532275.1 Peptoniphilus sp.
AGAATTGCATTTTGAACCTAAAGACGCCCTAGACGGCGGAAAAGACGGACTGTTTTTTTATAGAGAAATCATATCTGATTGTGATGAATTTTTAAATGAAAAGGGATACTTGGTATTTGAAATAGGATATGATCAAAGGGAAGAGTTATACAGCTTGTTGAGAAATTACAATAAATTGTGTATCAAAGACTTGTCAGGTAAGGATAGAGTAAAGGAGAGCTTAATGTACCAAAATTTGGAAATATTTGAAAAAAGATATCAAGAACTTGAAAAGGATCTTATAGATATAAACGTAATAAATGATTCTAAATTATATCAGAAAACCGCAATCGAACATGCGGAAATCGAACCTGTGGTGTTAAAATACAGGGAATTAAAGAAAACTAAAGAGTCAATTGAAGAAAATAAAGCTCTGCTTGAAGATAAACTGGATGAAGAATTTAAAGAGCTTGTAAAGGAAGAGCTGAAAGAGGCGGAAATCAAACTTGCTGAACTGGAAGAAGATATCAAGGTGCTTTTAATCCCCAAGGATCCCAACGACAATAAAAATGTAATCTTGGAGATAAGAGCAGGTGCAGGTGGAGATGAGGCGGCACTTTTTGCAGGAGTTTTATTTCGTCAGTATCTGAGATATGCTGAAAGACATAACTGGAAAGTTGATATCATGAATACTAACGAGATAGGAATTGGCGGATATAAAGAAGTGATTTTTATGATAATCGGCAAGGGAGCCTATTCAAGACTTAAGTATGAATCCGGTGTCCACAGAGTGCAAAGAGTTCCGGAAACGGAAAGCTCAGGTAGAATTCATACATCTACCACAACGGTTGCCGTGCTTCCTGAAGCGGAAGATGTAGAAATCGACATTGATCAAAACGATATTAAATTTGATGTATTCAGATCGTCGGGAAATGGAGGGCAATCGGTAAACACCACTGACTCAGCTGTTAGATTGACCCATATACCCACAGGAATAGTAATTTCCTGTCAAGATGAAAAATCTCAATTAAAAAATAAAGAAAAAGCCATGAAGATTCTAAAAACAAAACTGTATGACTTAAAACTTCAAGAACAAAACAGTAAATTATCCATGGAAAAAAGATCTCAAATTGGAACCGGAGACAGATCGGAACGAATCAGGACTTATAATTATCCTCAGGGAAGAGTTACTGATCACAGGATAAATCTGACATTACACAAGATAGATTCTGTAGTTGATGGAGATTTAGATGAGATAATCGATGCTTTAATAGCCGATAACCAAGCGAAAAAACTCGAAAATATAGACAATGAATAAAGGGTATCGTTGATTTATGAAATTGTTTAATTTATAATATATATTGTAAAAGTACAGATATTAATTAAGGAGGAATTATTATGAATCAAATGACAAGCGATAACTTAAGATCGGCTTTCGGTGGAGAATCTCAAGCACACATGAGATATCTAATCTGGGGAGAAGAAGCAAAAAAAGGCGGATTTGAAAATGTTGCAAGACTATACAAAGCTACATCTGATGCTGAAAGAGTTCACGCAACACTGCACTTCAAGGCACTAAAAGACGTCAAAGGAGATTTTCCCGTAGTTTCCATGGCAGGCTTTGGAATCGGAACTGTTTCTGAAAACCTTCAAGCTGCAAAGAATGGAGAAATTTTTGAAAGCACTCAAATGTATCCTGCTTACATAGCTGTAGCGGAAATGCAAAATGAAAAAGAAGCTATCAGAGCAATGAGATTTGCTACACAAGCAGAAGAAGTTCATGCAGAAAGATATCAAGAAGCTAAAGATGCAGTAGATGCAGGAAAAGATTTAGAAGTTGAAGATATTTTAATGTGTCCGGTATGCGGATATATAACCTTCGACAAATCTGAAGAAGCATGTCCGATCTGTGGATGCAAAGCAAATCTGTTTGTTGCTTACTAATTAGAATTACAATGGAGCTGAAATTTCGGCTCCATTATTTTTATGCTAATTAATTGATTAAGTAAATTGATAGAAATCTTGACTTTAGCACAAAAAATTGCTACTATGGAAGTGTGATTTAGCGAATGACAAGATTGTATTTCAAGGAGGAAGAAATGAAAGTAGCTATAATTATGGGTAGCATTAGCGATAAAAAAATAAGCGATGATATAGTTTCAATTTTTGAAAAGTTTGGAGTGGAATATGAAATAGAGGTTATTTCCGCTCATAGAACTCCGAAAAGAGCTTTTGAATTTTCAGCATCAGCAAAGGAAAACGGTTTTGGTGTAATAATATCAATAGCAGGTAAGGCGGCTCACTTAGGTGGAGTACTTGCGGCAAATACAACATTGCCAGTAATAGGAGTTCCTGTTAAATCATCGACGCTTGACGGTTTAGATGCTTTATTGTCAACTGTTCAAATGCCCTCTGGAGTTCCGGTAGCAACAGTGGCAATTGATGGCGGAAAGAATGCGGCACTTTTAGCTATTCAAATTTTGTCATTATCTGATGAAAATCTTGTTGGCAAATTAAATCTATATAAACAAGAACTTGAAGATGATGTAAAAAAAATGAATGAAAATTTGTAGTGGAGGTTGTACTAATGATTTATAATTCTAAAATAAAATCTGAACAAACAGATAGTCTTTTTGAAGCGATTTTAACACTTGAAAGTACCGAAGAGTGTTATAGATTTTTTGAAGATATTTGTACAGTAAAAGAAATCCAAGCAATTTCACAAAGGTTACAAGTTGTTAAACTATTAATCAAAAACAAAACATATCATGAAATAGAATCGGAAACAGGAGCAAGCACCGCTACAATTTCCAGAATAAACAGATCATTGAATTATGGAGCCGATGGTTACAAACTTGTACTTACTAAATTAGGATTTTTTGACGAAGAAGAAAATAAATAATAGGTTAGTTATAAAATTTTATTACTAAACCCTGCATTGATGCAGGGCTAATTTTTTGGGTAATAATATAGGTAAGTGATATTAATTTTTAATTGTGATAAAATTTAAATATCAAGTATATAAAATTTATGGAGGTACTATGAATTTAGACAATTTAGAATATAAACAAAAATCAATTTGGCAACAAATTGATGAAGAGGAAAATAAAGCTATATTTGAATATTCTGAAAGATACAAGGATTTTTTGGATAATTCAAAGACAGAAAGAGAAGCGAGCAAATTTATTATTGAAAAAGCCAAAGAACACGGATTTGTAGATTTA
>JAUNLL010000101.1 GCA_030532275.1 Peptoniphilus sp.
TAATCCAATACCACACCTACAAAATCGTATCCTCTTATATAGGAATTATCTTCGTATACTTGAGAGTCCTCATTGGCTTTACCATAAAAAAATCCTGTGGTGAAATCTCGATGACTTACCTTCTTTATTTCATCCAATAGACTGCTATCATACTTGTAATTTGCGGGGTTTTCATAAAAGGCATCTATGGCTGTCCTATAAGCGTTGATGACTGTGGCAAGATAATATTCACTCTTAACTCGTCCTTCGATTTTAAGGCTGGATATACCAGATTTTATTAAGTCATCTATATGTTCAATCATACACAGATCCTTTGAGTTCATTATAAATGTACCCTCTTCATGTTCTTCTATGGGAAAGTACTGTCCAGGTCTTTGTTCTTCCATCAAGTAGTATTTATATCTGCATGGTTGCGCACAATCTCCCATGTTCGCATCTCTTCCGGTCATATAATTGGACAATAGACATCTTCCTGAATATGACATACACATGGCACCGTGAAGAAAAGTTTCTATTTCAATTTCATCCTTTGTATTTTCTATGATTTCCTCTATTTCCTTTAGGGACAGTTCTCTAGCTAGCACTACCCTTTTTGCGCCTTGAGAGGCCCAGAATTTAACTGTATCGGTGTTTGTAACGGATCCTTGAGTAGAGATGTGTATGTCTAATTTAGGAGCGTGTTTTCGCACATTTAAAAACATCCCCGGGTCGGAAACTATCACAGCATCAACTCCGATATCATATAGATTTTTCGCATATTCTCCAACGCCTACAATATCTTTGTTATGTGGAATTATATTAAGTGTTACATGGATCTTTTTATTTCTGTTGTGGACGTACTTTACCCCTTCTTCAATTTCTTGGATGTTGAAGTTTTTTGAAGCTTTTCTCAATCCAAAGCTGTCTCCACCAAGATAAACTGCATCAGCTCCGTAATCTATGGCAGTTTTTAATTTGCTCAAATCTCCTGCAGGTGCGAGCAATTCTACTTTTTTATTCATTTGCCCTCCTAATTAAAATCATTCCATCTCCAATGGGAACTATGGATGAAATATAATTTTTATCTGATTTAATTCTCTTTAAAAATTTCCTCAATCGTTTGACAATTGTAATTTTTCTTCTCTTGACTAAACTTTGATTTGCTATCATTCCTCTGAATAAGACGTTATCGCATAGAATAACTCCATTTTTATCTAAAAGCTCAATGCAGATATCAAAGTACTTTTCGTATTGTCCTTTGGCAGCATCGATAAAAATAAAATCGAATTTTTCCTCTTCTGTCTTTAAATACTCATAAGCATCGCCGTTTATAATTTCAATTATATTATCCAAACCATAGGCTTCTACATTTTTTTTAGCAATGGCCGCCATATTTTCTCTGATCTCAATGGTCCTTAGAAGTTTAATATTCTTGGAGGATTTTGCCATTACGATAGCAGAATAGCCGATGGCTGTACCCAGCTCCAGTATTTTTTCGGGATTTAATGTTACCATTAGGAACTTTATGAATTCTTCTGATTCCATTTCCACGATGGGTATGAAGTTTTTATCGGCAAAACTTCGCATTTCCGCCAATTTTTCATCATCACAAACGATTAAATTTCTTATATAATCTTCTATATATTCATAATTTATATTAGTCATTTATTTCCTCTAAAAAAAGGAACCTTTCGATTCCTATTTTATATTTCCATAATAATTGGCAGTATCATCGGGTTTCTCTTAGTTTTGTGGAATAAAAAGGACTTTAAGTCATCTTTGATATTATTCTTTAATAGTGACCAGTCAAGTACTTCCCTTCTATCGCATCTATCAAGAGTTTTTTTGACTACATTTCTCACATCTTCAATCAAATCTCCGGATTCTCTAACATATACAAATCCTCTGGATATTATATCCGGTCCGGAAACGACCTCCATCTTTTCCTTTGAAACTGTCAATACAACGATAATAAGCCCATCTTCCGATAAATGCTTTCTATCTCTAAGAACTATATTTCCCACATCGCCTATTCCTAAACCGTCAATCAGTATTTCTCCAGAGGGTACATCAGCTACGAATTTAGCATCGTTTTGAGAGATTTCCAATACATTTCCATTATCCATTACAAAGATATTGTCTTTAGGTATGCCCATGGATTCAGCTATCTCTGCATGTTTGTATAGATGCCTTATCTCTCCATGAGCTGGAATAAAGTATTTTGGTTTAACTAAGTTTAAAATCAGTTTCAATTCTTCTTGACAGGCGTGGCCGGAAACGTGGATTTCCGTCAGGCTTTCATAAATGACTTCAGCGCCGGATTCCAGGAGTTTGTTTATTACCTTTGTAACATCTGTTTCATTTCCAGGGATGGGAGTTGCTGATAATATGATTACATCATTGGGTGTCAGGTGGATTTTTCTATGTTCTCCGTAGGCTATTCTGGTCAATGCAGACATTGGCTCACCCTGTGTTCCCGTAGTGATAAACACCAACTCACCTTCATCGTAGTTTTTTATATCCTTTATATCGATGATTGTATCTTTTTTTACATCTAAGTAATGAAGGCGTCTTGCAGTTTCTATTACATTTACCATGGATCTACCAGATAAGATGACTTTTCTCTTGAATTTTTCAGCTGCATTAATTATCTGTTGAACTCTGTGAACATTTGATGCAAATGTGGCAATGATAATTCTATTTGTCCTTTTTTCAGAGAATATTCTGTTAAAAGTTTCTCCTACCTTTGATTCACTCATGGTATAGCCTTCTCGCAAGACGTTAGTCGATTCGCCTATCATTGCTATAACGCCCTTTTCTCCAATTTGAGAGATTCTTTGAAGATCAATAACACCCTTTGCATTTGATATTGGTGTGAAATCAACTTTAAAATCACCTGAATGATATACGTATCCAAGGGGAGTTTTCAAAGCTATTGCACAGGAATCGGGAATAGAATGATTTACCCTTATCCATTCCACTTCCATTTTACCAAGTTTTATATTATCTCCGGCATGAACGATATTTAGGTCCACTTTGCCTAAATGGTGTTCTTTGAGTTTGTTTTCTAAAAGTCCTATTGTCAATGGTGTTCCGTAAATAGGCAATTTTATTTTTTGTAATATATAAGGTATTGCTCCTATATGGTCTTCATGACCGTGAGTTAAGACAAGTCCTTTTATT
>JAUNLL010000102.1 GCA_030532275.1 Peptoniphilus sp.
GTTTTTTATCTGTTATTTAACATAAGTAAAGCGTGCATTTTATAGAAATTGTACGCTTTTATTTATTTTAATTTTGGGTTTTAAATCAAATCTAAATAATTCTATGGTAGAATTGCTTTAATCATAAAATTCATAGGTGGTGTTTGTATGAAAGAACATATATTGATTATTGAAGATGAAAAGGCAATACAATCGGTTTTATATGAACTACTAATTGAAGCAGGATATGAAGTTTCATTAGCAAGTGATGGTTTAGAGGGGCTTTCTCTTTTTCAAAAACAATCATTTTCTCTTATTTTGTTAGATATAATGATGCCTAAAATAGACGGATATGCTGTATGTGAATTAGTTCGTAAAGAGTCTAAAATTCCGATTATTATGCTTACTGCTATGGACGAAGAAGAAGCACAGATACGAGCATTTGAATTGCAGGTTGATGATTATATTACAAAGACTTTTTCCCTTAAACTTGTTTTGATGAGAATTGAAGCTGTGCTTAGACGATTTAAGGAAAAATCAGAAAAACAAAAAATATTATCGGCTCAAGGGATAGAGCTTCATGTAGATAGTCATGAGGTATATAAAGACAACGTTCCCATAAATCTGACACAGCTTGAATTTGAACTTTTACAAACTTTTTTAAATCATAAGAATCAAGTTCTTACTAGAGATATTCTCATACAGCAAGTGTGGGGATATGATTTCATGGGCGACGAAAAGACAGTAAATATACATATTATGAATTTACGACGTAAATTAGATACAGACTGTATTCATACAATACGAGGGGTGGGATATAAACTTGAAAGTGAAAATTAAAAACAGTTTAAGTGTAAAAGTTTTCTTGTGGATTGCAGGTTCTTTGATTTTATGCAGTTTTCTTATTTATGGAAGTATTATGTTTTGCTTGCCTAAAAGTTATGTGGCTGTATCATCACAAAGTATAAATGCAGAAATTGAAGAATTGACAGGCATACTTTCTAAAACAAAATTTGAAAATTCAAAAGATGTATTAGAAACATTCTGTTCAGATAATCAAGCAACGATTGTATTTCAAGCAGACGGTCAAAAATATCAGTATGGAAAATCTTCTGAAACTTCATCAGAAAAAACTGAGATGTTATCTTTTGCTCAAGAGATTCAATTTTCTGATAGAGTGGAAACATATATATTAAATGTCATTGCACCTATTTCTTCGAGCCATGAGTTAATAAATGCCTTATTAAAATTACTGCCCTTTCTTTTAATCATTATCTTTTTTGTTTCATTTTTAGGGGCTTGGATTTGCAGTCGTTTAATTGCGAAGCCTATTATTGAAATTAGCGAGGTTTCAAAACGTATGGCAAAATTGGATATGACATGGGAATGTAATGTGAAGCGTACGGATGAAATCGGAATACTTGCAAATAGTTTAAATACCATGTCAAAAGAATTGTCTGATACTATGAATGAACTTGAATCTGCAAATAAACAATTAAAAGAAGATATGAAACATATTGAAAATTTGAATAAACAACAGCAATATTTTTTTGCTACTGCTTCCCATGAATTGAAAACACCGATAACAATTATCAAGGGGCAGGTAGAAAGTATGATTATGGAAATTGGACGTTATAAAGATACGAAAAAGATTTTGCCGGAAACATTGAATGAAATAGAAAACATGGAAAGTCTTGTAAAAGAAATTCTATCTATTTCAAAACTGGAATTAAAAGTTATAGATAATATGAAACCTATCTCTGTAACAGATATTTTGAAACATACTTGTGAACATTTATATCCGTTGGCAAAGGAAAAAAATATAACCATACATCAACAGATAGCAGAACAAATTCAAATCATGGGGAATCAATCTCTATTTGAAAAAGCACTACATAATATCATAAGTAATGCTGTTCGCCATTCTCCTATAAATTCAAATGTATATGTTACTCTTTCAACACAAGAATTGATAATCAAAAATGAGGGTATAACCATTCCTGACAATGATTTAGATAAAATATTTACTCCATTCTATCGGGTAGAAAAATCACATAATAAACTAACTGGTGGTAGCGGATTGGGACTTTATCTTGTGAAAAATATTTTAGAGCAACACCATTTTCCATATCAAATTAAAAATGAGGATAATAGTGTCTGCTTTAAAATCACAATAAATTCTCAAAAATTAAATCAAAACTAAATAGGAATTAAATCAAATCTAAACCGTCCTGCTTTATGATGTAGATAATCAAAAAGAAAGGACGGTGTTTTTATGCACATAAGCAAGCGGGTTTTCTTATATCTGACTCGCAAAAAAGGAAAGAACTTTATCCTGTGTATCGTATTTTTCCTTATTTCATTTTCGTTGCTGATGGGAAGTTCTGTTCTTCGGGGGATTTCTCAAATATCGAAAGACTTGCGTTCTACAATAGGGGCTTCTTTTGATATTAGACCATATGAGCAGTTCACGGCAGAAAACGGACAAGTTTTCAGTAAAGGAGTTCCGACAATCAGCGAAGCTTCTATCCAAAAGATATTAGATATTATCGGGAATGAACTGAAAACATATAATACCGAGCAAAGTGGTTATGTAAAAGGAAAGGATATTTCATTTATTGCAGGAGTGGGACATAGTGAAGATAGTAATATGGGACAAATCAAAGCTGTGCGTGATTTCAGCTTGAGTAAGGCTTTTTTTAATGAAGAATACCGATTGATAGAGGGAAATCACATTACACCCAAAGATAAAAATAAAATTTTAATCAGTAGGGAATTGGCACAGGCAAATCAATTATCTGTTGGAGATACGATTTCGCTAACTCATGCAGAACCCGGAAATGAAAACTCTTCTTTTGTAACAGTAGAAATAAAAGGTATTTATGAAATTAAAAATAATACAGACAGCGGTTTAAATCCAACAGCAAAAAAGACAGAAAATATCATGTTCTCTGACAGCCAGTTGCTTTTTGATTCGGGTAAACAAAAAATATATAACGGCGAAGTGTCATTCTTTATATCAGACCCTTTATTGCTTGATGAAATAACACAAAAAGCAGGTAAAATAGCTTCTATTGATTGGGAAAACCATATTATAGAAAAAAATGATTTTAAGTTTTCTAAAATAGCAGAGCAACTTGAAAGCATACA
>JAUNLL010000103.1:0-1908 GCA_030532275.1 Peptoniphilus sp.
TGAACAATCGATTAATAGATCAAAAAATTTTCTTTGAGGTCAAATTTTGCGAAGAACTTGATAATGCAGTTCCGGAAGTGAGGAAACAAAATGAATATAATAAATATATAGAAAATAGTGATTTCGTAATTTTTTTATTGGGTCAAGAATGTGGAAGTTATACTTTTGAAGAATTTGAAATTGCATTGAATAGTGGAAATGATTCTACGATTATGGTTTTTTATGAAAATTTCCACACAAATACAACTCTTATAAATGATAACGTAAAATGGATTAAGCAACAGGCTGATACTAATGAGAGAATAACTTTTATCGAATATTCTCAATATTCAGAGATTGAGGAAAAGATATACGAACATATTAAGTATGATTCAAAGACGTGTTATTCTGATGATGAAGTGTGTGTAAATGTACCTAAGAAAATTCGCTTTTTTCTTGGAACATCCAATTGGAAATATGAAGAAGAACATAATGAGATTTTGCGGTTTATTTTAAATCTTAATGAAAAATTGTTAAAAAAAGGCGTTTATGCAGAAATTGAACCTTGTAATTATGATGATTTTCCGACTAAAATTGCAGCAAAAAAACCATTGTATGAACAATATATAGGAGATTCAGATGTAGCGTTTTTTGTGTTTTTTTTAGAAGCGGATGATAGCACGAGAAAGAAATTAGATTATTCGATTTCTAAATTTCGTAAATGTGGAAGACCGAAAATATATACTTACTTTTATGAACATACAGAAAGTGAAGATTCGTCGATTGTCAATTTGAAAAACATGATTGCTACAAAGCTTAATCATTACTATAGTTTATTTACAAATGTGGACAGCATTAAGTTGAGTATTTTGATTCAAATTTCTGAGATCTTGAAAGGTTTGTTTGTGATTTCACTTGAAAACAATTGTATTGTAATGCAGGACAATGTAATACTTGAAATGAATAATATTCCAATTGTTTCTCAAAACCGTGTTTTATTAGATTTGAAGCATCGCCTTTCCGATGTTGAAAAAGAATATGAAAAAGTAGCTGCTCAATTCAATAGAGATATTAAAAGAAGAGATTTGCTCGATAACCTTTCACAATTAGATGATGCAAAAATGGAGTTGAAAGAGAAAATTGAAAAAGAAGAAAAAGAAATTCTTGCAATGTTGTATGAAATGAACAGAACCATTGTGAAGGGAAAAGTGGATGACCTTTTGAGAAAAGCGTATACATGTCTTGAAAAAGGAGATGTAGAGACCGCTGCTAAAATACTCAACAAAACTAAAGTGGATTCTTTGTTCAAAGATGAATTGCATGCGAAAATGGATTCATTTCAAGAGGATGTAAAAACTGCTATTCAAATGTATGGTCAAACTATTAAGATTCAGAAATTGCTTGTGGAAACAGTGGAGACTGTACAAACAATTTTAGATTGTTATGAAGAAATATTTGGATATGTTACTGCTGTAAATTTTTTGGATTGTTATGTAATTTTGGAATATGCTATGTATTTGGATTTGCAAAATAATCCTAAAGCAGAACAGATATTTAAGCAAGCAGAGTATTTATTTACCAATCCTGAACGTAATATGAATAAGGATTCGTTTGCCGACCTTTATTCTAGTATGGGAAATTACTTTTTAAAACAATATGATGGGGAATTGGCTGAATTATACTTAAAAAAATATTATGATATAGCGAAGGAATTATATCGTGAAAATAAGGAAGCATATTCAAATAAATTTGCAAAGGCATGTCTTTTATATGCTAAATTGAATCCAGAAAGCAAATTAAAAATACTTGAGGAAGGATTACAGACCTTGCTTCAGTTTACATCGGATAATGGTGTTCAAGAAAATATTTTGGATATTGCTGCCTATTATTATGAAAGCGGTTCTCTTTACGGAAGTATTAATAAAATAG
>JAUNLL010000103.1:1918-3063 GCA_030532275.1 Peptoniphilus sp.
GATAAAGAAATGGAATTTTATAAAAAAGGAATAGAATTGTTAGAAGAGAACCATGTGAATAATGAAGTCCTGGCAGATCTTTATAATAATTTGGCAGAAGAACTTCGGAACCATAAAGAACTAGAGAAATTTGGCAAAAATCCACAGCATTATTACGAAAAAGGTATAAAAATTCTCGAAGGTTTATATGATTCAAATTCATCTAAATATGCAGAAGCGTTAGGTGATGTATACAATAACATTTGCGTGTATTATATTGATTATAATGACTATTATCAGGGATTACAATATTTAAAGAAGTGTGAAAAAGTATATAGCACATTATATTGCAATAATCCCAGAAGAGGAGGACAAGGACTGGCAGAATGTTATATTCAGATGTCGAATGTATATGAGTCTTTAGGAAATAAGAAGAGAGCAGTAGAAGCAGCAGAAAAGGGTATAGCTATATTTGAATATCTGTTTTCAATAAATCAGAATCGGTACGCGATTAAGTTATCTTGGGCATATAGTGAAACGGGTTTGTTGTATGCATTGTATGATGATTTCGAATCATGTGGTAATAATATGGAAAAGAGTTTGAATATTTTGGAGTGTACAGAAAATGCATATATCAAAAGTAAACAGGTATCAATCATTGACAAAATTATCTTTGCAATGGACTTAGTTCTTCAAAGGGAAAACTTAATGCAAGAATATTTATTTCCGTTAGCGCATAGAGTCTTTAAGTTTGCATATGAATGCATGAAAGAAAATTCGGCAGAAGAGTATCCTGAACTTATTGCAGTTTTATATGAAATGGGACAAGATCTGATGTATTATTTTGAAAAAAAAGATCTCGTTTTTGCCAAAGAATATTATTATCCTGCTATGCTTGATTTGGGTAAAAGTAGATTAAAAGGTAATGATTTGACGCCGAAAGAACGAATGGAGATTAACTTCATTTTAAGTGTTATTACGGGGTTGCTAGGTAATACTGAAACAAGTGCTAATTTTTTCAATGAATCTGTAGAAGCTTTTTTAGTGACTGATGATTTTAAAAGTAAATATTCGAAAACGAATATAAATAGAAAGAAAAGGAAGAAAAAAAGAGGGTTTGTCAAGTTTTTTGTGTAAGTTTTTGAAAAAATATTTTGGGGAGGGAA
>JAUNLL010000011.1:0-10703 GCA_030532275.1 Peptoniphilus sp.
CTTTGCGATTTCTCTACAAGTTTCTACAAGTCCTTCTTCAGGCATAAGTTCCTTAGGTCCGCATGCTGTGAAGTTTATTCCAAGTTTAGCACTCATTACCATCAATGAATTACCGGTGTTGTTTCTTGCATCTCCCATGTATGTCAAGTTCAAGCCCTTCAGTCTTCCGAAGTTTTCTTCTATGGTAAGAGCGTCTGCTA
Organism: Peptoniphilus sp.; assembly: GCA_030532275.1. GTDB lineage: Bacteria > Bacillota > Clostridia > Tissierellales > Peptoniphilaceae > Peptoniphilus_E. Next base: position 201 of record JAUNLL010000011.1, read on the forward strand.
ACATTTGTGTCGGGTGGAAAGAGTCTGTAAGTCCGTTCCAAACAGGTACTCCTGCCTTTGCAGCCATTTCTTCAACAAGTTCTTGAGAGAATCCTCTGTATTCAATACCGTCATAGAATCTTCCCAATACTCTTGCAGTATCTTCGATTGATTCCTTAGCTCCCATTTGTGAAGTTCCGGGTTCAAGATATGTTACGTTCATTCCTAGGTCATATCCGCCTACTTCAAAGGAACAACGAGTTCTTGTTGATGTTTTTTCAAATAACAAAACGATGTTTTTGCCTTCTAAATATTTATGTGGTGTTCTTGTTAATTTTAATTTTTTGAATTGTTTTGCAAGATCAAGCAAGTATCTTATTTCTTCGCTTGAAAAATCTAACAGCTTTAAAAAGCTCTTTCCTTGTAAATTAATTGGCATCTCTTTAGTCCTCCCCTAAAATTAATCTTCTCTTACCAATGGCATACTCATACATCTTGGGCCGCCTCTTCCTCTTACGAGTTCAGCGCCAGGCATTTCAAGAACAGTTAGACCTTTGTCCTTTAAAATCTTGTTAGTTACAGTGTTTCTTTCGTAAACTACAATAGTTCCCGGTTTGATGCAAAGTGTGTTTGAACCGTCGTTCCATTGTTCTCTGGCTGCAACGATTTCGTCTCCACCACCACAAAGGATAAGTTCAACATCAACTCCAAGATATTTTTCTAAAATATTTTCTAAAGTATCTTCCATTTCCACGATGTTCACTTCATCTTCGTCGTTGTCCTTAGATCTTGTTATTTCAAAGACTCTAAGAGTTCCTAAGATTCCTGGGTGAACTGTAAATTTATCATAGTCTATTTGAGTGAATACAGTATCCAAGTGCATGAATGCTCTTGTTTCAGGTAGATCAAAAGCTAAAACAGTTTCAATTTCAGAATCTGAATGATAGAAAACATTTTTTGCAAGTGCACTTATTGCATCGGGTTCAGTTCTTTGAGAAATACCTATTGCAAGCACTTTGTCATTGATGTTAAGCACGTCGCCACCTTCGATGTGAGATGGGTTAGTTCTTTCATAGAAAAATTCTACATTGCCCTTGTAATCTTTGTGGTTTTTAAAGATATAATCAGCGTAGATAGTTTCTCTGTTTCTTGTCTTAGAATACATTTTGTTCATTACTACGCCATTACCTACTGAAGCAAAGGGATCCCGCGTAAAATACAGATTTGGCATCGGATCTAAAACCATTACTGATGAACCGCTTACTAAGTCTACTAAAGAGTTAGTTTGGTCTATGTTCAACTCTTTTAAGTTAACACCTTCCATGGTCTTTAGAACTAATTCTTTGTTATCTTCAATTGCATTTAGATAATCGAAAAGGATTTTCTTGTACTTCTTAGTGCTGATTCCACCTTCTTCGATGAATTGTCTTAAGAAAGTTTCTCTTAGTCCTTCATTTTGATCTAAAGTTTCTGCCATTAAATCTTCAAGATAAACTACTTCTACTCCGTTTTCTCTTAGGATTTCTGCAAAACGATCGTGTTCTTTTTGAGCTTCTTCCAAAAATGGAATGTCGTCAAATAATAACTCTTCCAATGTGTCAGGAGTTAAGTTTAACAACTCTCTTCCAGGTCTGTGAAGTAAAACTTTTTTTAGAGGTTTTATTTCACTTTTTACATTAATAACCATAAATCTCTCTCCTTAATATATATTTAAAGTAAAATACTTTACAACTATATGATAATATTACCATTATTTGTTTCATGAAAAAAAGCCTTAAAAGGATTGTAAAAACAAACCTATTTTATCATTCTTTTTGAATCTCCACATCTTTTTTGAATTTAGACGGTGACATGGATTTGAATTTTACAAAATTGTTGTAAAAAGTCTTTGAATTGTTGTAACCTACGGAAATAGCCACATCCAATATCCTGTAATCCGTCGTCTTTAAAAGTTCACAGGCATAATTGATCCTCAAAAAATTCAAAAATTCTTCGAAGTTTTTCTCTACGGTGAATATGAGCTTTCTGTTCAATTCCTTGGTGGAAATGCCAAACTTCTTTGCCACATCCTTTTCCTTGATATCTTGTGTGTATACGCTGTTTAAATATTTTACAATATCGTAGGCGTTGTTCTTCTCTTCCATACTGAACATATTCACAATATTTTTATTTTCTTTTCTGAATTGATTGGGTGTCAATCCCGTGTTTTTTACAAAGAATTTAGACAGATGAGATGCATCGCTAAGCCCCACCAACTCCGCAATTAAACTCAATGGAAATTCCGAGTTGGATAACAGGTTCATGGTCTTTACTATCCTCATTTCGTCTATCAATTTATGAAAACTGTATCCGGTCATCTTTTTACAATATTTTGACAAAGATGATTCGGACATGTAAAAGAAAGATGATACAGATTTAAGAGTCTGCTTTTCACTTAAATGGGAATACAAATAGGTAAAAATGTTTATTTTTTTATCATCGTTATTCTGTGATATGGGTTCCATATCTCTGCTTCTGCGTATTCTTATATAGAGTATTAAAAGCTCCGTTATTTTATTTATCAGATATGCATCCAGGAGAACCTTTTCTTCAACAACTTCAAGGGTTGATTCAACTCCGACTTCAGACCGTATTTCATTAGCAACAGATAATATTTTCTTCGCTTCCTCATCATTGCAGTATATTATGGGAGAATTTGATATCTCTGTGAATATATCCAATTCCCCTTCCACATTAGAGTATATATTTTTTAAATTTTGATTTAAAATATTGAAATTATATACGATTTTTATCAGTTGAATGGGTTCCTCGACCTCTATCGTTTCCGTGACTTCCCAGGGTACTATGGCGACACAACAGTTGGGTTTAACTTCATAATCAATCCCGTTGATTTTGAGTATTCCCCGCCCTTTTGTGAAGAATAAAAATCTAGATTCTTTATGCATCAATGAATTTGTAGGAGCATCTATTTGTTCTATGTCATAAGAAAATAATTTCTTTTTATCATAGTTAGAACAGTATTGTGACTGTAATTCAAAAACATTTGCCATGATCTTTCCTCCTACCTGTATTTTATCATAAATTCAATGTTTATTGACATTATTTTACTATATTATGAGCAAACAATTTCAAAGGAATTTGCCCTCTTAATAATGCCTGTATTTAGTCATTACCCCAAAATTACAATATCACTACAAATTTATTATTTTAAGCCCTTTTTTAGTATAAAATTAAAAATAACAGGCACTAGACCTGTCCTTTGTAAAGTATAAATTTAAAAAAGCCTCACAAATAATTTGCAAGGCTTAGCTTGGAGGCGACAACCAGATTTGAACTGGTGATAAGGGTGTTGCAGACCCGCGCCTTACCACTTGGCTATGTCGCCATGGGGTGGATAGTGGGATTCGAACCCACGACCTCAAGAGCCACAATCTTGCGCCCTAACCAACTAGGCCATACCCACCACATTGACTATCAATGTTAACAAAACTAATGTTAACAAAAATTTACATCATAGTCAAGAGTAATTTTATTCTTCTGTCATTTATTATTCCGTTAAAAATTTTCTGAATTTTTCTAAGGCTTTACTTCTGTGACTTATTCGGTTCTTTTCCTCATCGGTCATCTCTGCGAATGTTTTGTTGTATCCCTTGGGCATGAATATGCTGTCATAGCCGAATCCGTTCTCTCCTCTTTCTTCTGTGGTGATTTCTCCTTCGCAAATCCCTTCAAAATAATGCTCTTGGTAATTTTCATCTATATAGACCAAAACCGTTTTAAAATATGCCCTTCTGTCTTGGATGTCTTCTAAGTTATCAAGGAGCTTTCTTCTATTTGCGGCATCATCGTGACTTAGACTGTACCTTGCAGAGTGAACTCCCGGATCTCCCCCTAGAAAATCAACAAACAGTCCCGAGTCATCTGCAATCACAGGCATATCCACTTCCTTTTTTATGGTCAAGGCTTTTATTCTTGCATTTTCTTCAAGGGTATCAAATTTTTCATCTACTTCCATGCCGCCAAATCCCACTTGTCTTTTTGATACCACATCCAGTTTAGTATCTGTCAAAATCGCTCTTATTTCCTTGACTTTATTGTTGTTATCACTTGATAATACTATCTTTTTTCTAAAGGGAAGCACCTCTTCATAGAGGTCAAATACTGATTTTATGCCACTTTCTCCTAAATCCAACAATTCATATAGGTCCGCCTTTGTCATGGGCTTTTTTTCCGATGTGCTTTGTACTTCAATTATTTCAAATTTGTCATTCATCACCAAATTCATGTCAACATCAGCCGAAAAATCTTCGGAATAATCCAAGTCTAAGAGCTTATTTCCCTTTACTATCCCCAGGCTTATGGCTCCAATCTTACAGGTTATGGGATTTTCTTCAATTATCCTCTCTTTTATCGCCTTGTTAACCGCAAGCACAAGAGCACAATAGGCTCCATTGATAGAGGCGGTTCTCGTACCTCCATCTGCCGATATAACGTCACAGTCTATCCATATGGTCTTCTCTTCCAATTTGAACAAATCTATGCAGGCTCTCAAACTCCTGCCGATCAATCTTTGAATTTCTTGACTTCTGCCGTCTATTCTGCCCTTGGATATATCTCTTACCTTTCTGCTCTTGGTCGCTCCGGGAAGCATTGAATATTCACAGGATAGCCATCCCATTCCCTTTCCCTTTAAAAAAAAGGGGACTTTATCTTCTATCATGGCTGTGCATATCACTTTTGTATTTCCACATTCGATTAAAACCGATCCCTCAGGATTGGATGTGTAGTCCAAATTTATTTTCATTTCTCTAATTTGGTTGTTTTGTCTTTTTGTTCTCATAAAATCCTCCAAAAAAGAACCCGATCTTCCACGAACTTTCGCTTCAGATGGGTTTTATTTCACAATAAAAGAAATCAAAGGGTTCTTTTACATCTCAACATATTCATTTACGTAATTATTTATGCCATTATATATTCCCTCTGCCAGCTTTTCAAGATATACATCATCTATTATGTATTCATAATCGTCGGGGTTCGACATAAATCCTAATTCGACAATGGCGGAAACACACTTCGTCCTATTTAAAACAACTAAGTCAGGTCTGTTTTTTATGCCTCTGCTCACGGAACCTGTTTCAGCAACTAAGGACTTCAATAATGCCGATGCGAAATGTTTTTGTTCAGTTTCTTTTATCTCCACATTTTTTTCATGGGCGTACAGCACTTCTATTCCCTTTGCTTCTCTGTTTTCAGATGAATTGAAGTGTATTGATATAAATAATTCAAAGTCCTCATTATTGGCGATATTGGCTCTGTCAAGGAGCTTCACATATTCATCCTCATCCCTGGTCATGGCAATTTCATAGGGACTAGACGCCAACTTGGCTTCAAGCATCTTTGCCACTTTTAAATTCAAAGTTTTTTCCTGTAATCCCGATTCCACAAGAGCACCGCTGTCCGTACCTCCGTGTCCCGGATCTATCAATATGGAAACTCTGCCTATGGGTTTTATTTTTTTATTGATTACTCTTTCTTTTTCATCGTCAAAGTCTATGCTCAATCCTGCTGCCTTGTACTGTTCTTTTTCAGACTTGGACTCAATTTCATTCATCTCTTTTTTCTCGATGTTGGAAACAAAAGTCCCATTTGACAAAGCGCTGGTCTTAACGGGTTCTGAATTCTTTGTGTATTCAGAACTGTCGTTATTGTGGTTATAAGCTGTGGAATTTTTATCCTCTTGAACCTTTATGGTGTTTGAAGTTATGGATGCAACTTTAGGTTCATCCTCTTTGGGGACTTCAACCTTTTCTTTCTCCAAACTCTTGGAAGGATTTAGAGCTTCCATTTTTTCCTTGCTGGAATACACCGACGCCGTCTGCGAATCATTATCCCAGGAAACTTCATATCCTAAAGTTTCGGACAAAAATCTCAAGGGTACCATGGTCTTGGTTTCCGCTTTAGGTTCCTTGTAGGATGTAAATCTGGGTATCGAAGCATCGTCTATCTTTTTCTTTTGACCGTCTATATACACTATATTTGAATCTATTTTAAGCAATACGTTTTTGTCTTTGTAATCGATGGTTGCATTCTTTAACTTGTCGTTCCAAGTGACCTTTGCACCTAAGCTCTCGACAATTTCCCTTACGGGAACAAAGGTCTTGGAGTTTTGAGAATAGGGTTTGAAGTCACAGGACAATTTCTTGCCGTCAATCAACACATTGACTTCGTATACCTTTGTGCTTTCGTTGTTGATGTCCACATAAAAATCCGAGTCTGCATAAACTTTGCTGCTAAAAAATATCAAAAATATTATTAAAAATAAAATTGGCTTTTTCATACTTCCTCCTATGCTCTTACAGCTTACAATATTAACAAAATTATGTCAAATTAATTACAATAATCTGTATAGCTCATCAGGAGAAATTTCCGATAGAACTATTTCACCCTCGTCGGATACTACGGTTAAGTTCTCGCCTTCTTTGATTTCTCCGATTTTTGTGATCAATATATCCCTCGATTGACACTCTTCTTTAAAATCGTCAAAATTTTTTTCGGGCATTATAAATATCATGCTGCCCGAAGAGATAAGCCTGTGCACATCCAAATTAAAGTGCTGAGCGATCTTCAAAGTTGAAGTCTTAACGGGAATATCATTTTTATTTATAACTATATTCTTCTCGATTAACTTGCTGGTTTCCGTCAAGGCTCCATACACTCCGCCTTCAGTTATATCATGCATGTGTTTTACTCCGTACTTGACTGAGATTGCAGCCTCTTCCAATACAGAGAGCAGATTTATGGAATGTTCCAATTCGTCTATTTCACTTTCAGTTAAAATAGATTTGAGTTCGTCTTTCTTGTTGCTGTAAATAATGGAGCTGCCCTCTATGGCTATGTGTTTGGAAATTGCAACTATATCGCCCTCTTCTATCTTTGTGTAGTCTGGCAAGTCCTCTCTTTGCACTCTTCCTATGGCTGTGGCTGTGATTATAATTCTATTGACTGCATCGGTGACTTCCGTATGACCTCCTATGATGTCCAAATTCAATTTATTGCATTCTTCATTGGCTTCTACGATTATTTCTTTTAATCGATTAAGCTCAACATCAGGTGGTATCAACACGCTTAGCAATACTCCCACAGGATCCGCTCCTTGAGAAACGACGTCATTTATCGCCACATTTATTGACAGTATTCCCAGGTTTTTATCCGCTCCCGTTATGGGATCTGTGGAAGCAACTATTAAATCTCCGCCAAAATCCATCACAGCCGTATCTGCGCCCACACCTCCGCCATGAAGTACTTCTTTTCTCTTCAAATCTATATTTTTAAATATGTATTCCTTTAATTGTTCATTGGTTAATTTGCCTATTTTCATCTTTGCTCCCCAAATTTTACTTCTATTTTAAAATTCAACAAATCCTTCTCAATCGTACTGTTGATTATTTTCGACTCATAGTCAATCTTATTTACGATATCCTCTAGTGTTTCTTTAGATTTGGTAACACCGCTTATATACAGTATCCCATTTCTATAATCATAGCTCGTGAAAAGAAAATCGTCGCTTTCCATGGATTCCAGTTTTAAGAACAAATACTCAAAATTTTTGTTGTTCTTTATCTTTTCCTTTATGGCGGTTTCTTTCCTTTGTCTTTCTAAGAGAATTGCATTATCCTCTTTTAATTTTTCAATATTCAAATCCTCTATTTGTCTTTGCAAACCTTCCTGCTCTTCATCTAAAAGGGCTATTTCACCTTCTCTGAATGCCAATGTCCTATTTAAATAAAAATATAAAAAAGAATTAAATAGCAAAAATACGCACAAAAAGTACCATATGCCTCTGTTCTTTTTCTTCTTTTTATCTATGAAATTGAATTTTTCATTGAGATTGATATCTCTGATGCTAATTCCGAATCTCTTAGCACTTATATCCACAAATTCGCTTATGTACTTCTTCGTAATGTCGAAAAGTCCGCTTCCAAAGAAAGTAACAGAGCCCTCATCCAGCGTATTCGCCACCAATATGGTCTTTTCGTAGAGTATTATCTCCGATCTTTCCTTCACCTTCAGCTTGATGCCGTCGTCAATTTCGTAGTATTTTCCATCGAGTATATTCAACAGACTGTAATATTCCAGTCCCAAATCTTCCAGCAGATCCTTAAATTCATTTACATACATCATTTTTACTCTATGGCTCTTTAATATGCATATATTGCTCAGTCCGAAGAAAATTATATTTTCATCGTCCTTTAGCTTGAATATGTCCCTTATGGAGAATATCCCCAAGAGATTTTTATTCAGCCTTTCAAATATCTCAATATAATCCTTGAGTATCTTCTTCTCTACAAGCCTTGCTTCCACAAGGTATTCATTGTCGGACTCGACATAGTCATACCTTATTTTATAATTGTCTATGTCCACAGGCAACAAACTTTCCAGTTCATAATAAACCATTGAAGAAATATCTTCTTTTTTGATTTTAGGCAGAGATATCTCATAGCTTAAAAACTTCGTGGAAGGGCTTATTATGATGAATTTTTCCATGGGATTATTTTCAAAAAACTTTTTAAAAATATAAAACAAATTGTTTTTGTCCATTATTTCGAAGTCTTCTATTATGGATTTGGGAACCTCAAACTCTATATCCTTATCCTTAGCAAGAATCTTTATGGACAGATCTTCAACTATCACAATATTTATATCTTCAAGTCTTTTAAGTGAACTCATAGCATCACTCCCAATATACTCATGGCTATGTAGGGACAAAAAGCAATGTCATCCTTTAGATTTTTTCTCCTGAAAACAAGGAGAATTATGCTGAATATGGATGCCAATACAAAGGCATTTCTAAAAACTGCAAAGGCGCCCAAAAGGTCCTTCGCAAAAAATCCGGACACTGCACCTAACAGCACATCAGCTTCTCCCATGGCACTGCTTAATTTATATATTGAATAATAGACAACTAACAACAGCACCATATTCACAAAGGGCATGATTAAATCCGAATCAAAGGCCAAATTATGCACTAATTCCAAAACAAATAATGCAAATATATCAAGGGTGTAGACCTCCTTGCTCCTTAAATCCGTAAAGGAAATGGTAAGCAACACAACAGATTGAACCGCTCTTATTAAAAATAATCCGGAAATGCCATATTTTAAATATAAAAGGCAAAATACAACGGCTGTGACCGCTTCATAAGCGGGAACTACAAGGGGTATTTTCTCTTTGCAATTTCTGCACTTACCGCGCAAAAGAACATAGGAAATCAAAGGTATATTTAAATACAGAGGTATGGTGTAATGACAGCTTTCACAGTGCGATCTGCCGAATATGAAATCTTTGATGTTTTCCCTTCTGTGTATGAAAGCTCCCATTGAAGAACCAAGTAAGGCTCCAAGGATGAAAATGATGAAAAGCATCAATCCTCACCTGTCAACACCAATTTATCTCCTTCTACTTTGAGCATGCCCGGCGATACCTTTATCTCCTGATTGTCTCCCAAGGTAATGGTGAAATCTCCCTTGGAATAAGCCTTTGCAGGCTTTGGAACCTTTCCCTCAAAATAATCCTCTAAGTCGCTAATATTCACCGTAGTTGCATCTTCATTTTCCATAAGGTAAAGTATTGCGGCATTTTTAATTTCTTTCACGTTGACATTGTGTGCAGCTGCCTGTGCACTTAAATTTGATTTTGTAAATCTGGGTATTGCCACCGACACCAATATCAATATAATGGCAATTACAATGACTAACTCAACTAATGTAAATGCTTTAAACTTCCTTTTCATAATTCACCTCATATGCTGTTTACTAAATCAAACATCGGCATTGCCATTGAAATTACTATAAATCCTACAAACAAAGACAACACGAGTATTATTGCCGGTTCAAAGACAGCCAGGAATCTCTGTTGTCTAATTTCTATCTCATAACTATAATAATAACTCAACGAATCAAGTATTTCACTTAAATTTGATGATTCTTCCCCAATTTTTAACATGGATTTATCCATTTCAGAAAATATTTTTGAATCTTTTAAAGATTCAGACAGACTAAGTCCCTTGTAGACAGCCCTTGCCGACTTCTCCAAGGTCTTGCGGAGAACCGCATTTTCTGCGAACACCGCCATTATATTTATGGATTCCGATACGGTCGCTCCCGACTGAAGAAGCAGTTTCATCATGCTGACAAAATTATTCATCAAATTCATCTTGTAAAGATCGCTCCTCAATTTCAATCCATCCAAGTTCAATTTGCCCTTTTCGCTGTTGAAATAGAGGACAAATGCCAGTATGACAAATATGAAAATACCCGTGAGTGCTATGAAGTTTTTGCCTATAAAATTTGAAATTTCAATTAGTAATCTCGTTACGAGGGGTAACGCTAAACCCGAGTCCTCAAATATGGACTGAAAGGTGGGTAAAATATGTAAAATTAAAAAATTAACTACTAGAATAGTCACTGTCACCAATATAATCGGATAGACCAAAGCGTTCTTTATCTTCTTTTCAAAGATTAGCCT
>JAUNLL010000011.1:10713-22947 GCA_030532275.1 Peptoniphilus sp.
CTGACAGATTAGCGAATACCTCCGGTAGATTTGATGAGTTTTCGCCTATTTTCACCATGTTTATCAATAACTCCGGAAATACTGTCGCATTTCCAAGGGCTTGACTCAAGGTACTTGCCGATACTAAATCTCTGTGAATACCATCTATTATTTTTCTTTGCTTGCCTCGATACATGGATTTTAAAATCTCTACGGATTTAACTGTATTTATATCGGCCTTTAAAAGAACGTACAACTGATACAGGAAAATATACAAGCTCTCTGCGTAAAAGGGTTTGTCGAATAATTTTATATCTCTGTTCAATGCCGATACTTGGCTTACTTTCACAGGTCTTAATCCTCGATCCCTGATTTTGTAAAGTGCTTCTCTGTCGCTACCGGCTTCAATTTCACCCTTTACCATATTGTTATCCAAGTCAACGGCCTTGTATTTAAATCTCATATTTCACCTATGGTCACGATATTTTTATAAACTTCATCTAAGGATGTTTCTCCCTTTAGTAGAAGTTCCCTCATGGATTCTTTCAGGGATATCATTCCCCTATCAGAACACAGTTTTCTAAACTCTGACAAAGTCACACCCTTGCCTATGGCCTCTCTCAAAAAATCATCTATTACCAACACTTCATAAACTGCGATTCTCCCTCTATATCCTCCGGAGCATTTTTCGCATGATGAAGGGCTGTATATCTTCATTTGTTCATCATAAATATCCACATATCTGTATTCTTCTTTTTTGCAATCGCACAGCCTTCTCACAAGTCTTTGAGATATAACACCTATCACGCCTGCTGAAATCAGATAATTTTCAACTCCCATATCTCTCAACCTATATATGGCTGAGGGAGAATCATTTGTATGTAAAGTGCTCATTACAAGATGACCCGTAATAGATGCCCTAAGCGCTGTTTTTGCCGTATCCAAATCTCTGATTTCTCCTACCATGATCTTATCAGGATCGAGCCTGAGTATGCTCTTTAATCCCAAGTTGAAATCCAAACCTCTTTTTTCGTTTATCTCTATTTGATTTAAACCTTCAACTCTGTATTCAACGGGATCTTCAATGGTCATTATGTTTATTTCGGGAGCTTTCAGTTCCTTTAAAAGAGTTATCAAGGTGGTGGTCTTGCCGCTTCCCGTCGGCCCTACATTGAGTATTAATCCGCCCGGTTGTGTTATCAGCCTGCTTACCAGTTGCGATTGTCTGCCCATCAGTCCTATGCCCTCTCTCGTGAAGTCCACGACTTCTCTGTTGAGTATCCTCAGAACTACCTTACCCGAATAGATGGTGGGTGTTATGGCAACTCTTATATCTATTGATTTATTTTTATATTTATATGTAAATCTGCCGTCTTGAGGTATGTTTTTTACAGTGTAATCCAAATTGGACAGCACTTTGATTCTGTTGGTCACAAGACCGCCGGTATATTTTTTTAATTTATATATGTCTTTGAGTATTCCATCTATCCTCAGTCTGATTAAAGTGTACTTTTCATAATTGTCCAGATGTATATCCGACGCCTTGTTTTCTATGGCATACTCAATCAACAGATTGACAAATTTAACTATTTTAGAATCTTCATCCTCTGTCTTTATTTCAGCTATTTCACTACGAGATATATCATCTACAAGACCGCTGATGGAAGATAAATCTTCCTTGGAATAAACTTCATCCCTCAAAGTATTTAATCTGTCGCCGTCACACAAAATAAATTCAATATCCCTCTTTAATAGTATTTTTAAGGAGGATTCAACATTACTGCTGATCTCCTCCGCATAAAATACATATTTATTTTCATGGGCTTCCTTTGGAACCACATTATATTTTATAGATAAATTTTTATCTATTATGTCGTAAAGATTTAAATTTTTATTAATCATTGACTTTCCCTATAATCGCAGGTCGAATTGCTACATTTTATAACTTTTTTGTTCTTGAAATTCATTTCTGTTAAAATACTGTTGCACTTTGGACATTTTCTATCTATGGGTTTGTTCCACGATACAAAATCACATTCGGGATAATTACTGCACCCGAAAAATTTTCTGCCCTTTTTACTTCTTTTTACAACTATGTCACCATCTTCGCACTTGGGACACTTTACCCCTATTTTTTCAATTAGAGGTTTCGTATTTCTACATTCGGGAAATCCTGGACAAGCTAGGAACTTTCCGTATCTTCCCATTTTCATTACCATGTTTCTGCCACATTTATCACAGATCACATCGGTTTCTTGATCTCTTATTTCGACCTTTTCAGCATTTTTCTCGGCAATCTCCAAGTCCTTTTCCAACTTTTTATAAAACTTCTCTATGAGTTGTTGCCATTGCAAATTTCCCTTTGCAATTTCGTCCAGTTCATTTTCCATATTTGCAGTGAACTTCTCATTTATCAAATCTTGAAAATTCTCACGAAGCAAGTCATTTACAGCTATGCCCAATTCCGTGGGAAACAGTTTTTTATCTTCCAAAACCACATAGTACCTTGAAAGCAGAGTGCTCACTATGGGTGCATAGGTCGATGGTCGTCCTATGGCCAAATCTTCAAGTTTTTTTATCAAAGTCGCTTCATTATACCTTGCCGGCGGTTGAGTGAAGTGTTGAGTTTTTTCAATGGACTTTGATTTTAAAATTTCATTCTCTTCCAAGTCCGGCAGTACATTATCTTTTTCTTGAGCAAAATTGTACACTTTCAGAAATCCGTCAAACTTAATTTGAGATCCTGAAGATCTAAATATTTGAGAGTTGTTAGATATTTCAATGGACATGGTATTGTATAGGGCTTCCTTCATGAGGGATGCCACGGTCCTCTTCCAAATCAAATTGTATAATTTAAATTCATCTCTTGATAGAGAATCCTTTATGCTCTCCGGCGTTCTGTTTACATCTGTGGGTCTTATGCACTCATGAGCATCTTGAACGTTTTGGGTTTTTTTAGCTATACTTCCCTTGCCCATGTAGTTTTCACCGAACTTTTCATTTATGAAGCCTAGAGTTTTACTCTTCGCATCTTCAGACATCCTTACAGAGTCCGTTCTCATGTAGGTTATTAGCCCAACTTGTCCTTCCTTGGGGATGGACACACCTTCATACAAGTTTTGAGCGACCATCATGGTCTTTCTACTGGTGAAATTTAATTTTCTGGAGCTTTCCTGTTGCATTGTGGAAGTGGTGAAGGGTTGTGCAGGTTTTTTAATCCTAGTGCCTTTCTTTATTTCCCTGATGACAAACTTTTCCGGATCTAATTTATTTAGTATCTCATCAGCTTGTTTCTCATCGGTTATTTCTACTTTTACGCTCTTATCACCCTTTAACTCTCCATAATATTTTGATGAAAAGCTTTTTCTGCTCTTTTTGAGAACAGCTTCTATTTCCCAGTATTCTTCAGAGACAAATTCATTTATTTCCTGCTCTTTATCACAAATAATTTTTAGGGCTACGGACTGAACACGACCGGCTGAAAGACCGTTTTTTATTTTTTTCCACAAAAGCGGACTTATTTTATATCCTGTAAGTCTGTCCAAAATTCTCCTTGCCTGCTGCGCATCAACTAAGTCCTTGTCTATGGCCCTTGGATTTTTAATTTGCTTTTTTATGGTGTCTTTGGTTATTTCGTTAAAAGTAACTCTGGATTTTTCATCTGTGGACATATTTAGTATGTGACTGAGATGCCAAGATATTGCCTCGCCTTCTCTATCAGGGTCCGTCGCAAGGAAAACTCTGTCTGCATTTGCAGATTCTTTTTTTAATTCCTTTATAATACTTCCCTTACCCCTGATATTTATATATTCAGGTTTAAAATTGTTATCTACATCTATTGCAAGTCTGCTCTTGGGCAAATCTCTTACATGACCTACTGAGGCGATAACCTTATAATTACTGCCAAGCATTTTCTTAATAGTCTTTGCCTTTGTAGGAGACTCAACTATAACTAAATTTTTAGTCAAATTTACACATCCTTATTGTTATTAATAAACAATTTAATAATATCAGTTAATAAATATATCATCAAGTTTTATTTTTTTTGCTTGCTTTTGCGAAAATTTAAAAATCTACTGCCCTCAATGAGCAGTAGATCTCTTAGCAAATTATTTAATTATAAAACTCTGGTTGCATTTGTATATCTATCTCTATAATAATCTTCGCTTAATTTAGAAACAACTACTTTGCTTTGTCCGCTTGATGCGTGCACAAATTCGTCATTTCCCATGTATATTCCAACATGTGATACTCCGTTTCCCGAAGTGTTGAAAAATACCAAATCTCCCGGTTGTAGTTCAGATTTAGAAACTTGTTTTCCATATCCTGATTGTTCTCTTGATGATCTTGGAAGATTGACTCCCAGTTGATTCTTATAAACCGCATATACCAGTCCTGAGCAGTCATACCCCTCTTTTCCGGTATCACCGTAGACATATGTCGCTCCTAATTTATCAAGAGCTGATTGAACTGCGGTCTTGGCCTTTTCTGAGGAATATTCTACAGCCTTTGTTTCTTCCTTTTCTACATAGGACATATTTATACTGGTTTCTTTATTATTTTCGACACTTGTCAAGATGATTTCTTTTTTAGGCACTTCTACATCAAAAGTTTGCTTTTCTTCTGAAATCAGTTCCAGTGCCTCAACAGAAACAATTCCCACTGTTCCGTCTTCACACTTTGCTTTGATAGACTTTTCTTTTTCTGAAACTTGAACTAATTTTTCACCTATAAAAAGATTTCTAACTATTTCATCTTTATCATTTTTAATAGTTGCATTCTTTACAACCTTAAATGTCTTTGTTATCTTTTCAGTTAATTGAACTTTTTCATATGGTACTGTTACTTGTGCTTTACCTTTTTGTACTATGTAACCTCTGTCCGAAGAATCTATTATGTTGGCTGTTTCGCCTACTTCAAAATAAACTTTATTACCGCTATAAGTGGGTTGAACATGATCACTGACAAAAATGCCTGTATCCTTTAGCCCTAAAAAGGAAATCACACATAGAGCCAATACAGATATAGAACCTTTTTTATTAATACTCAAGTCTGAACACTCCCTATATAATAGTTAATTCTTCTAAAGTATAACAAAATAGTTACAAAAAAGCAAGAAAAGATTACAAATATATTAAAGAAACTTTAACTTTTTTGTAATCTTTTGACTTTAATATTTGAGTAAATCTATAAGCTGCGTTCTGTTTCGTCAATCATCTATCTAGGTCTATTGTCGCCAATAGACTCAAGCGACCTACCTACCGGCAAATGCGAGCAACATTTGTTAGTCCTATCTCGGTCTTGCTCCAAGCGGGGTTTACATGTCAATATTATTACTAATATCACGGTGAGCTCTTACCTCGCCTTTCCACCCTTACCTCCTAAGAGGCGGTATATCTCTGTTGCACTGTCCTTAGGGTCGCCCCCACCAGCCGTTAGCTGGCGCCTTGCTCTGTGGAGCGCAGACTTTCCTCATCTTTCGATGCGATTGACCAATTTACTCTTCAACATGATACCACCTATCCTCTTACAAATCAACTTTGAAATCATTTTTTGTATATTTGTAAATTTCTATATCAAAATTTTCCCTTAATTTTTTCTCTATTTCATCCAGTATGGGTATCTCGCCTTCATGATGCCCTATATCGATTAAACACAGGTCTTTCTCATAGGCGATCTGTGCTTGATGGTATTTAATATCACCTGTGATAAAAATCTGCGCACCGGCTTTTAACGCATCATCTACCAGGTCGAAACCCGCCCCTGCACAAACTGCTATTTTAGAAATTTCAGTTGGAATTTTTCCGTATATTTTTAAATTTGCGTTGATGTGGCGCAGTTTTGAGATAATATCCTCAAAACTGTATTTTTCATAATTTTGTACATAGAGTCCCATGAAATAACCGCCCTCAGTTAGAGATAATCCCCTTGGATCCTTTAATCCCAATTGCTCAATAATCTTGTGATTTACGCCCTGCTCCGCTATGTCAAGGGATGTATGCGCACTATAAAGGCTTGTATCATTCTTTATGAGTTTGATTATATTCTTTCCCCTATACTCACCATCGGATATTCTTTTTATTCCCTCAAAGAACAGGGGATGGTGAGTTATTATGAGCTTCGCCTTTCTCTTGATAGCTTCATCCACCACTCTGTCCGTTAAATCCAGAGCCAAGACCACTGAAGAAACCCTTTCTTCTTCAAAGGCAATTTGATATCCGCTGTTGTCCCATTCTTCCTGGTATTCTTCTCTTGCCCAGCCTTTCATGAAATCGACTATATCCTTTACTTTGTATTCCATAATAACCTCTCATACTCTTCAATTAATTTCAAAAGCATCTCTTCACGTCGCTTTATTCTTTCATTTTTTTCCACCTTTGTCAGCTTATCCAAAATGTCTTTGTTGTATTCTATTTTATTTATCAGAAAATCCCTTAGAGTTTCATCCTTTCTCCTATGACAAATCAAGGGAATTTCATAAAAAATATCTTCTCTTGGATTTATCTCTCCTGTATACTTTGCCACAATTATTTCAAAAAATCTTTCTTCTTCATAGATAATGCTTTCATCTATTATCTCAAAACCCTTTTTACACAGATGTTCTCTTAAATATTCCGGAGCTTGCATAGGCTGAAGGATTATCTTCTCCGCCTTTTTTGAAATTTCCATATCTTCTTCTATCAAGTTCCATATCAAGACCCCGCCCATGCCTGCGATGATGATATTGTCCACTTCTCCTGGTTTTAATACTTTCAGTCCGTTGCCAACCCTTGTTTCGATTTTATCTTCAAGTTCGTATTCTCTCACCATATCTACTGTCTTTTGTAGAGATTTTTTTGAAATATCACTTGCAATTACTCTGTCACTTATATTTTCGCTCACAAGAAAAATTGGCACGATTCCATGATCCGTGCCAATATCCGCAACTTTTTTTCCTTTGTCCACATAGCTTGCTATTTTCTTTAGTCTTTCAGAAATATTAATCATTCCAAAAAATCCTTTAATTTTTTACTTCTGCTGGGATGTCTTAATTTCCTTAAAGCTTTGGCTTCAATTTGTCTTATTCTCTCTCTTGTCACGTCGAATTCTTTACCCACTTCTTCAAGGGTACGCGCTCTTCCGTCATACAAGCCGAATCTTAAGATTAAAACTTTCTTTTCTCTGTTTGTCAGAGTTGTCAGCACTTCATCCAGTTGTTCTCTTAAAAGTGTGAAGGTAGCTGCGTCTGAGGGTGATAGCACTTCATCATCGGGTATGAAATCTCCCAAATGAGAATCTTCTTCCTCTCCGATGGGTGTTTCAAGAGATACCGGTTCTTGAGCAATTTTTTGTATCTCTCTTACTCTCTCCACATCTAAATTCATCTCCACCGCTATTTCTTCAGGCAGAGGATCTCTACCGTATTCTTGAACTAACTGTCTTTGAACTCTTACCAATTTATTTATGGTTTCAACCATGTGTACAGGTATTCTTATAGTTCTTGCTTGATCGGCAATGGCTCTGGTTATGGCTTGACGAATCCACCATGTGGCATAGGTGGAAAATTTAAAGCCCTTTGTGTAGTCAAATTTTTCCACAGCCTTCATCAGACCAAGATTTCCCTCTTGTATTAAATCTAAAAAACTCATGCCTCTACCCACATATCTTTTTGCGATGGATACCACCAATCTCAGGTTGGCTTCGGCAAGTTCCTTCTTTGCACCGGATTCCCCTTTTTCCATTCTCTTGGCGATTTCCACTTCTTCGTCGCCTGTCAGCAGGGGAATTTTACCTATCTCTTTGAGATACATTCTAACGGGATCATCGACACTTACGCCCTTGGGTACGCTGAGATCTTCTTTGGCGGGATCGCTGTCCTTGTCCTCATCATCTTCTTCTTTTATCTTTTTATCTATCTTTTCGTCATCTAATAATTCAATGCCGTCATTTTCAAAATCTTGATAGAGGTTATCCACCTCATCGGAATCCATGGGAATTTCTTCAAGCTCATTAACTATTTCTTCATAGGTCAAATTTCCCTTTATTTTTCCTCTTTTCTTTAACTTTTCAATGATTTTACTTTTCGAATCGGTATTTTGCATTTCCATATTAAGATCGTTCATATAAGCATCCTCCTCTATTAGAAAGATTGAATTTGTATATTAATATCCGATAATTCCTTGATCAGCTCTTCCATGTCATTGCTGTTTTTATCGGAATTTTTCAATTCCAAAGTTTCTATTTCCTTTAGAATTTCTTTTCTTCTGTTTTCCAAGTTGTCCCTTTTTATTGTGTTGATAATTTCTGTTTTAGTCTCATGGAAATTCACTTGGTTTAAATCAATTTTTAATATTTTATTTTTAAACTCTTCACTTATTAAATTCTCCTTGAACAACTTATCAAGAAATGAATTCACGCTCATGTTATTTAGCTTGTAATACTCCTTGAGTTCCTCAAAGACAATTCTGCAATGCACATTTGAAAACTCATGAGAATGTAAGTTTTCCGCTATATATGCATAATCCCTTTCGCAGTCAAGGGCAACTCTTATAAGGATGTATTCCGCTAAGTTTCTTTTGTTGTTTTTTTTGATTTTGACAGGTTTTATTTCAGTCTTTTTGAATCTGCTCTTTTTTATATTTTTGGCCCTGTTATTTTCGAAGAGTATCTTCATGTAAGATAGTATTGCGTTTTTTGAAATGCCGTAGATCTTGGCGATTTTATCGGCATATACGTCTCTTTCAATGGGATTTTTGACTCTTGATAACAGTTGAACTACATCGCTGGTGAAGCCACTCAGTCCTTCAGAAGACTCTATATTGTAATTTTCCTTTATCTTTATGATTCTGTAGTCGAGATAGGTCTTCGCTTTGCTCAGTTCCATCTCAAAACTAAGTTTTCCATACTTTTTTATATAGTCATCAGGATCTAAGTTTTCAGGCAAAGTAACTATTTTAGGATATATATTTTTCTCAATCAGTATATCAATTGCTCTATTTGTAGCCTTTATGCCGGCATTGTCCGAATCGTAGCATATATATACTTCTTTTGAATATCTCTTTATCAAATCTGCCTGATTTGGCGTAAGAGCCGTTCCAAGACTCGCTATACTATATTTAATACCACTTTTATACAAAGATATAACATCCATATACCCCTCTACTAAAATTATTTTGCTTCTGTCGGTTTTTTCAGCTATTATATTTAAATTATAGAGGTTTTTGCCCTTGTTGAATATGATGGTATCCTTTGTGTTGAGATACTTGGGCAGTGAATCATTCAGCACACGTCCCCCAAATCCTATTACCCTTCTGCCTGTATCAATTATGGGAAACATGATCCTGTCTCTGAATCTGTCTATATAGGTTCCTTTTTTGCTTTTGACCGCCAGATTGAACTCTTCCAGTTCCTCTTCTTTGTAGCCCTTTGCCACCAAGTGTTTAACTAAACTGTCCCAGGAGTCCGGTGCATATCCTATTGCATAGGCGACTATGGTATTTTTATCTATATTTCTTCTCTGCAAGTATTCATAGGCTTTTTTATTATTTCTCAAATTATTTAAAAAAAATGTCGCCGCTTCTTTGTTTGCTTTGTAAGCTCTATTTCTTTTATCTGAAAGTTCTTTGTCGAAGCTATTTGAGCCTTCTCTTACTTCAATCCCGTACTTATCGGCGATGTACTTGACCGCTTCCCTAAATCCCAAATTTTCCCTTTTCATTATAAAGGTTATTTGATCTCCGCCTTCTCCACATCCGAAACAATGAAATATCCCCTTTCCAGGGGATACAGAAAAAGAAGGTGTTTTTTCATTGTGAAAAGGGCACAATCCTACATATCCGCTTCCATTTTTCTTAAGATCCACGTAATCGGATATCAAGTCATATATTCCAACTGTGCTTCTTATTTCCTCTAATAAGTTATCATCAATTATATAGGACAAATTATCTCACCTACTTGCTCCAACCTACCGGTATAAAAATGGATTTGTACAACTTAACCGCAAAAGTATCTGTCATGCCTGCTATATAATCGCAAATTATGTCTTCTTTAGTGTGTTCTACGTCTTCGTATATTTTGAGATTTTCTTCAGGAATTCTGCCTATGTCCGCAGAATAATAATCAAACAATTCCTTTATCAAGTATTCTATCTTATCTTCTTCAGATTTAACTTTTTTATTTAGATATACTCTATCAAACATGAATTCCCTTAATTTTAAAGTCGCTTTTTCAATTTCGGGTTCCATGGTTATATAATCTTTGTGATAGCTGCTTTCTACAACGGATTTTATCATGGTGTCGATTCTTCTTGAATTTGTATCTCCTAAAATTTCCACCAAATCCTTGGGCAGATCTTCCCTCTCTATAATACCTGCAGAAGTCGCATCGTCTATATCGTGATTTATATAGGCAATTCTATCTGCATACTTCAGAACTGCACCTTCCAATGTATGAGCCTTGTTTTCTCCCGAATGGTTCAGTATTCCGTCCCTTACTTCAAAAGTCAAGTTCAAACCCTGTCTGTCTCCTCTGCTGGCTAAAAAGTCAACTATTCTCAAGGACTGTTCATAGTGTTTGAATCCCTTGGGATTTAATTCGTTTAATACATTTTCTCCGCTGTGTCCAAAGGGCGTATGTCCCAAATCGTGGCCTAGGGACATGGCTTCGATTAAATCTTCATTGAGTTCCAATGCTCTTGCCATGGTTCTTGCGATTTGAGATACCTCTAAAGTGTGAGTGAGCCTTGTTCTGAAGTGATCCTTGCCGGGAGAAATAAATACTTGAGTCTTGTGTTTTAATCTTCTAAAGGCTTTAGAATGTAGAATCCTATCTCTATCTCTTTGAAAGTCCGTTCTCAAATTGCATTTTTCTTCTTCAAAGCGCCTGCCCTTAGACTCATCTGCAAAGCTCGCTGCCTTGTAATACATTTGATGTTCCTGTTTTTCTCTCAAAATTCTATGATTCACATTTCATCACCTTGTTGATTACTTGTTGCTTTCAACATAGTCTATTATTATTCCTGCTGTTTCTTCCATAGCTCGATCTGATACGTCTATCACTATACATCCCAGCTCTTCCATTATTTGCTTTGAATAAGAGAGTTCTTCCTTGATTCTTCCTAAATCCGCATATTTTGCACTTCCGGACAGTCCAAGGGATTTAAGTCTTGCTTCTCTTATGGAGATGAGTTTTTCGGGATTGCATGTCAATCCGATCACTCTGCGCACATCTTTTTGGTATACTTCCTTGGGCACCGGCACTTCCGGAACCAAGGGTATATTTGCAACCTTGTACAGTTTGTGAGCAAGATACATGGACAGCGGTGTTTTAGATGTTCTTGAAATTCCGATTAAACATATGTCCGCTTTTTTTGCTCCTCTGGGATCTTTGCCGTCATCGTATTTTACAGCAAATTCTATGGCCTCCACTTTTTTGAAATAATTTTCATCCAATCTTCTTATGAGCCCAGGTTCTCTACGAGGAGGATATCCCACGATTTCTTCGATTCTAGCCATGGGCTCCTTCATCACATCTACTGTTTTCAAACCCAATTCTTTTCCCTTTTTCTCTATATAGGCGCTGGTCTCCGCAACTACATTTGTATATACTATCAAGCTGTTGGGATGTTTTGAAGCATCTTGAAGGATGGGTTCTATCTCTGCACTGGTATTGTGATAGGGATATCTTTTAATTTCAAAATCATCAGTTTCAAATTGTTTTACCGACGCTTTAGCTATTAGCTCTCCTGTTTCTCCTATGGAGTCAGAAATTACATATATGGTTATTGCACTGTCAGACATAATTTCTCCTTTATTCCTAAATTGCAAGTTCAACAAATAAACTGTTCACATTGGTCTTGGTAAATCTTCCTACCACCTTTAATTTATTTGCCTTTTCATCTACAACTTTAATTACAGGCAAGGAATCCACTTCCTTTTCCTCTATGAGCTTCGCAGCTTCAATTACGGAAGTATCTTCTTTGACATAGGTTATATTGGGCATTCTCGTCATTATAAGAGCCACCGGTGTGTTTTGCAAATCAAGCTTTCCAAGAGCGGCTCTCAAAAGATCCTTTCTTGATACGATGCCTGCCAGATATCCATCGGCGGATATGAACACGGAACCCATGTTATCCATAAACAGCCCCACTATCACATCGTAGATGGATATGTTCTCATCCATTACCACCGGCACACTCATAGTGTCCTTTACCAATATTTTCTTAACTTGCTTGGAAAAATCGTTAAATGCAGTTTTTCCAGTATAAAAATACCCACC
>JAUNLL010000104.1:0-2786 GCA_030532275.1 Peptoniphilus sp.
AATCTATAAGAAGATGCCCTTCTCTTATTTTTTCTTTGTTTTGAAGTTTTTCCCTTAGGTACTGCCATTATTACACCTCCTCATCATTAAACAAGTCTAATATTTTTTCAAATCTCAAATCAATGCCTGAATCATCTACACAATCACATTGACCTTCATTTAAATTCTTACCGCATTTTGGACATAAACCCTTGCAATCTTCGTCGCATAAATTCTTAAAGGGTCTATCGGTAATAATCTGAGATATTATTATATCGTCTAATTCAATTTCTTGATTAACAAGGTCAAAATATTGAGCATCGGCAGAATCCTCATATTCAAGTTCATCATCAAGTCTGAAATAAGCTTTGAGTTCCGATACTTCGCATTTGATAATTGGTTTTAGACATCTATCACATTGAGTATTATACTTATATTCAAGGTTTAAATCAAGCATTAATTCCTTGCCCATGTCATATATTACAGCGTCGTACTTAATAGGCATAATCAAGCCCAAATCCGCCGTATCATAATCCGTTTGATAACTGTCCAGTTCTCCCTTGAGTTTTAATACAGTCTCATCACTGTTAATAAAATTTTTTAAATTCAACCTCATAATCATCGCCCTTAAAATTAGCACGTTATATTATACATTGGTAAAATATTTTTGTCAATAAAAAACAAACTTTACGGAAAATTTATATTACTTTACAAGTTCAAGAGTATCTCTTGCAATCATCAATTCTTCATTAGTGGGAATGACGAATACTCTAATTGTAGAATCTTCTGCAGATACTATTTTTTCTTCGCCTCTCATATCATTTGCTTCATCGTCAATCTTCACTCCGAAAGCTGATAGTCCGTTGATTATATTAGCTCTTGTGCTTTTTGAGTTTTCTCCAAGTCCTGCTGTAAATACTATACCGTCTACTTCATCAAGGCTGTCAAATTCAGTCAAGTAAGATCCGATGAATTTTCTAACTGAATTTTCAAATATATCCAGTGCTAATTGCGCTCTTTCATTGCCCTTTTCAGCAGCTTCTTCAATATCTCTAAAGTCTGAACTTACTCCTGAAATACCTAAAACTCCTGATTGTTTATTAATTAAATTATTTACTTCTTCAATGGACAGACCATCTTTATCCATGATGAATCCTACAATTGCAGGGTCCATGTTACCTGTTCTGGTTCCCATGGGAAGTCCTTCAAGGGGAGTAAGTCCCATAGAGGTATCATATGATTTTCCGCCCTTGACAGCTGTTATACTCGATCCGTTTCCTAAGTGGCAAGTGATTAAATTCACTTCATCAACGCTTTTGCCAAGCATGCTAGCAGCTCTATCTGTTATATATTTATGAGAAGTTCCGTGGAATCCATATCTTCTTATCTTGTGATTTTCATATTCTTCATAGGGTAGAGCATAAATATAGTTTAAAGCGGGCATAGTTTGATGGAAAGCTGTGTCGAATACTGCAACTTGCTTTACATTAGGAAGTATTTTCTTACAAGCTTCTATTCCTATGATATTTGGCGGATTGTGAAGAGGTGCAAGGTCTATATTTCTATTTATGGCATCCATGACCTTATCGTCTATAATTACACTTTCAGCAAAGTCTTCTCCACCATGAACAACTCTGTGTCCAACTGCTCCGATTTCATCCAATGAAGCTATTGCGCCATATTCTTCATCTACTAAGGAGTCAAGGACAATCTTAAGAGCTTCTCCATGATCGTTTAACTTTCCTTCGATCACTTTTTTTTCTTTTCCAATGGTTTCGTGCTTAACACGTGAACCTTCAATTCCAATTCTTTCAACGAGTCCTTTTGCCATAAGTTCTTCATTTTCCATATTGATTAGTTGGTATTTCAAAGATGAAGAACCGCAATTAATAACTAATATTTTCATTTCTTCCTCCTAATTCTCAAACTTTATTTTTCAGCTAATTTATTATATCATAATTGAAAAGATAAAGTTTAGATAAAGAGGAAATTTATGAAAAACACGGCCATAATAGCAGAATATAACCCCTTTCACAAGGGACATAAATACCAAATGGACAAAATAAAATCCACAAATTCAAATATAGTAGTCATAATGAGTGCTTCCTTTACGCAAAGGGGAATACCTGCCGTTACCGATAAATTCTCACGGGCAAAGACCGCTATACTATGCGGAGCTGATTTGGTAATTGAACTTCAAGGCGTCTTTTCCACATCAAATGCGGAAATATTTGCAAAGGGTGCAGTGGGAATATTGCACCAAACGAAGATCATAGATCGTTTATGTTTCGGCTCTGAAAACAATCTCGAAAAATTAAATCACATCTTAGACAAAATCGAAGAAAATAAATATCTATCTGAAAATTTGCTTAAAAAGAATTTGTCTTTAGGCTTTGCCTATCCCAAGGCCGTCGAGATGTCCTATGAGTTTTTGACAACTGAAGAAAAACAAGTGCTAAAAATGCCCAATAATATTTTGGCAATGGAATATATAAAGGCTATAAGAGAATTGAACTCACCTATCAAACCTTTTTCCATTGAAAGAAAACATGTAAATCACAATGCAGAATTTGCCTATAAGGACTTTGCATCCTCATCCTATATCAGAAAAAATTACTTGGATGAAAATATTAAAAATTATATGCCCGAAGAATCTTACCATGCTCTTAAAAGCAATCCTGTCGTATTTTTAAATGACTTTTTTAAAATAATAAAGTACAAGATACTAGAAGATAAAATACACTATGAAAAATACATGGATTATGAAAGAGGAATAGAAAACAGATTTAAAAAATACATAAATTCTC
>JAUNLL010000104.1:2796-3022 GCA_030532275.1 Peptoniphilus sp.
AAAATATATATGATTTTATAGATAATATTTCCTCAAAGAGATATACAAAATCAAGAATAACAAGACTGCTGATTCAAATAATGCTCGATTTGGAAAAGGATTTTATCTTTAAATCTCTAAATACGCCCTACATACGCATACTGGCTTCAAATAAAAAGGGGTTTGCTCTTTTGAATGATATGAAATCAAAGGGAGTGAACTACATAGATAAATTTTCTCTTATAGA
>JAUNLL010000012.1:0-7690 GCA_030532275.1 Peptoniphilus sp.
TTCATTTATCCTTATCAATATGGATATGAACATCACGGACAAAACTGGCAACATAGCCATGGGAAAGTACTTCTTAAATAGATCTATGGATGGTGTGTCCTCTATCGTACTGCTCAGGAACAAAATCACCACACTAAAAAGACCGTACCAAAGCACCAAGTTCGTTATTATACCTCTGGGCATTTCCCTTTCAATCAACATTTTTCCAAAATACAAGTATAGTATTACTCCATAGATTACAAATATGGGAATTATTATATAGGAAATAAGTATCTTAAAACTTTTAGATACTTCGTAATTTTGAAAAGAATCTCTGAATCTGGGATAGTTTGACAGAAGTATTCCCACATTAAAGGGCAGAAATACCACTATAAATGTGCTGATGTATATCTCATCTGCAATTTTCACATCAAATAGAGATGTAAGAGCAGTGTATATTGCCATTATTCCCACAAACAATACAAGTGAATAGGATATGGACACGCCCGTGGCAGAGAGTATCTTAATGACATAGGGCACATAGTCCCTGTGGTAGAATATCTTTGAAATATAGAAACATCCCACGCATAGAGATATGAACATACCCCAGTATATATATTTTGAATCGTAGCTGAACAAAACTTCATCTCGTATAAATATCTTGTTGTAAACTCCATAGATGATTATCAAATTTAAAAACAATAAAAATATCCCGAAATATTTATACTTACTCAATTCCTCCGAATCCTTAGCCGATGCTCTGAAGGCTTCAAAGGTGAGCTTCATGAATATCGAAGATACCGTGATGAGCAAAAACATAAAGCCCCAGGCGAGATAATTGTTGTCGCTGGACTTTATCATATCTGCAGAGAAATATTGAACATCAGAATAAACTGCAAGTATAAAAAATACTGCAGCTGTGATTATGAAAAGCATTGACAGCGGAAATCTCTTGTAGGCTGATTTAGATTTTGTTAATGTGTTTATTATTTTATATAGTATTTTCATATATCCTCCAAATAGAATGATAATCCAAAAGAGGATTTTGCACAATACAGAATGCTGAATTTTATTTTATTGTAACTTTTTTTAAACCGTTTTTTAACCGATTTATGCCCTTTTGCAAGGGTGACCAAAGGATGATACTTCAATAGTAGATTTTCATTAAGTACAGACCGTTGCTGGGTGCGGTAAATCCCGCCGCCTTTCTGTTTGTGGAGTTTAATGCTCTGCGCATAAAATCAATATCTCTTCTGCCTGCACCTATTTCAATGGCAGTACCCACAATAATTCTGATCATGTTCTTCAAAAAACTCTTGCCGTAAAAATCTATGTAGATCATATCTTCTTTTTCTTTTATTTCTATGGAATATATCCTTCGTATGGTATCCTTCACCACTGCACGCCTGCCCATGAAACTCTTGAAGTCATGCTCTCCCTCCAAACAGGATAGAGCCTTCCTCATGTCGTCTAAATTCAACTTGTAGGGATAATGCATGGCCTTTCTATACATGGGATGGCGGTACTTCCCTCTGTAAATTAAATATCTGTAAAACTTGCCCTTAGCCGAAAATCTCGCATGAAAATCATCAGGCACATATTCAGCTCCCACCACTGAAATATCCTCGGGCAAATGATAATTTATGACCTTGGGAAGATTGCCTATATCTATGGTTGTATCAGAAAAGAAGTTCACCACCTGTCCCATTGAGTGAACTCCTCTATCCGTTCTTCCTGCACTCATCAATTTCACTTCGTGCTTTACAGTTTTTTCTATGGCTCTGTTCAAAACACCTTCGACGGTTTTTACATCGGGTTGTATTTGAAATCCGTTGTAATTTTCTCCGTCATAAGCAACTGTGAGTTTTATATTCATATTATGCTCCAATGATTTAATAGGATAATCCCTATAAAGAATATGGAACAAAAAGCTATTGCATTGTAGTCCTTTGAATCCAATGCCAACTGATTTAATTTCGTCCTGCCCACACCGCCTCTGTAACATCTGGATTCCATGGCAGTCGCCAATTCATCTGCCCTTCTGAAAGAGTTTATAAATAAAGGCACTAATAGGGGAACTAAGTTCCTTGCTCTATTTATTATATTGCCCGATTCAAAATCAGCTCCTCTTGCCATTTGCGCCTTCATGATCTTGTCCGTTTCTTCAATGAGAGTGGGAATAAATCTAAGAGCTATCGTCATCATCATGGCTATTTCATGTGATGGAACCTTAAATTTTTTAAGTGGTTTTAAAAGTTCTTCAATTCCGTCGGTCATCTCTATGGGAGATGATGTCAACGTTAAAAGGCTCGTGCCCATCACCAGCAGAACAAGTCTGATGGCCATCAACAAGGCTGTTTTTAAACCTTCCTTGGTTATGGTTGCAAAGCCGAAACTAACTAATTCCTCTCCGGGAATGAAAAAAATATTTATTACAAAGGTGATAAGCACTATCCATCTCAGAGGTCTTAAACCCTTAAGTACATACTGCACAGGTACTTTTGATAACTTTATTACCATGAATAAAAATACCATTACAAGGAAGTAGGGTATAAAACTGTTTATAAAAAATAAAATTATTATAAAGGCAAACATCAATGCGATTTTAACTCTGGGATCCATGGCGTGAATCACGGAATCAGCAGGATAATATTGTCCTATGGTTATATCTTTAAACATTCCTCTTACCTCTTAACAAAGAAATCAATTCTTTTTTCGCTTCTTCTACAGTTATGCAATCTTCAGAAACATCGATGCCCTTCGCTTTTAATTTTTTCATAAATCCGGTGATCTGTGGTATGCCCAATCCTATATCCACAAGTCCCTTTTCTCCGGCAAATATGTTGCGAGGTGTGTCATCCATGTAGATCCTGCCCTTGTTCATAACTATCAGTCGTTCCGCCACATCGGCCATATCTTCCATGGAATGAGATACAACTATTATGGTTATATCTCTCTTTTCGTATATTTCCTTTATCTTGCCTAATATTTCATCTCTGCCCGCCGGATCCAGACCTGCAGTGGGTTCGTCAAGAATCAAGACTTCAGGTTGCATTGCCAGTACTCCCGCTATGGCGACTCTTCTCTTTTGTCCTCCCGACAAATCAAAGGGAGATCTGTCATAGTATTGATCAAATTCAAGTCCCACGGTTTCCAAGGCATCTTTAACTCTCTCCAGCACCTCTTCACTTTGAAGTCCTTGATTTATGGGGCCGAAGGATACATCCTTGCCGATGGTTTCCTCAAAAAGCTGATATTCAGGGTACTGAAAGACAAGGCCGACCTTTTGCCTTAGCTGCCTTATATCTCCTCCCATTTTTGAGATATCTTCTCCATTTATTAAAATACTGCCGGAGGTGGGTTTTATAAGTCCGTTGAGATGTTGCACAAGCGTGGACTTTCCCGAACCGGTATGCCCTATCAGCCCTATGAATTCTCCCTTTTCAATGGTGAGATTTATATCGTCAAGGGCTTTTTTCTCAAAGGAGCTTCCCTCTCCGTAAATGTGGCTTAGATTTTTTATTTCAATAACTGCCATACTTCACCTACTAACTCATCCACATTTAAAATTTTGTAATCCACATCAAAGCCTTCCTTTGAAAGTTCCCAAGCAAGCTCCGTGGCCTGCGGAACATCAAGGCCTATTTCCTTGATTTTGTCCACTTGAGAAAATATTTCTCTGGGAGTGCCTTCCATTTCAATTTCGCCCTTATCCATTACTATAATTCTGTCCGCCTTGGCAGCCTCGTCCATGTAGTGAGTTATCAGGATAATGGTCTTATTTTGATTTTCGTTTAAATCCATGATGGTGTTGATTACTTCTTTTCTGCCTTCGGGATCAAGCATCGCCGTGGGTTCGTCAAGTATGATGTACTTGGGCGACATGGCCAAAATGCCCGCTATGGCAACTCTTTGCTTCTGTCCTCCCGACAACATATGAGGAGCGCTCCTCTTATATTCGCTCATGTGTACCGACTCCAAGGCATCATCTACGCGTTTTCTGATTTCTTCAGACTGCACTCCTAGATTTTCAGGTCCAAAGGCCACATCTTCTTCTACTATGGTGGCGACTATTTGGTTGTCGGGATTTTGAAATACCATGCCCGTATTCGCTCTTAGATTCCATATGTCTTCTTCATCTCTGGTATTTAATCCATCTACAAGCACATCACCCTCAAGGGGCAACAAAAGGCCGTTAAGGAGCTTTGCAAGGGTCGATTTTCCGCTGCCGTTATGCCCAAGCACAGCAACAAATTCGCCCTCCTCAATATTTAAGTTTATATCTTTGAGAACTAAATCCTCGTCCTCTGAATTATATTTAAATTTTAAATTTTTAATTTCTATCATCGTCTACCTCTATTCCAAATCATAGTTTAGTACACTCACTGAGAGTTTTCAACTTAATTGGATTAAAATAAACACATTATTGCAGCCAGGATTCGTCGTCGGGATTTTCTTTCCACTTCTTGATTTTTTCAAGTTCTTCTTTTTCGATGTAGCTTTTTTCCATGGCAACTTCCGCCAGCTCATCAAAATCGGAAAGAGAATAGTGAACTATATTTTCTTTTTTGAAATTTTCTTCAGCCTTTTTTAAATTGTAGGTGAATATGGAAACTATGCCCAGTACATCGTATCCTTCATCTTGCAGCGCTTTATACACATCGATTGAAGAACCTCCTGTCGAAAACAGGTCTTCCACTACAACTACCTTTGCACCGGGAATTCTTTTGCCTTCGATTCTGTTATTTTTCCCGTGATCTTTCTTAGATCCCCTCACAAATCCCATGGGCAAGTTCAACTTATGGGCTATTATAGCACCGTGGGGTATTCCTGCAGTGGCAGTTGCCATGATGTATTCCACTTGAGGAAATTTTTCCATTATGAGTTTTGAAAACTCTTCTTCAATCACTTCCCTTTCTTCGGGATAGGATAAAGTGAGTCTGTTGTCGCAGTAAATGGGAGATTTTATCCCCGATGCCCACGTGTAGGGTTCCTTGGGCGACAAAGTGACAGCTTCAATATCAAGAAGTATTTTTGCAATTTCTTTCATAATTATTCTCCTAAAAATTCTCTATTTATTTCATTATATGCCTTAAGGGGATCCTCCGAATGAGTAATAGGCCTGCCCACAACTATGAAGTCCGATCCTAATTCTCTGGCTTTTTCCGGTGTTACAACCCTCTTTTGATCGTCCTTTGCATAAGTTAAGGGTCTTATACCCGGCGTCACGCAAAGAAAATCTTCTCCGACAGATTTTTTTATTGAGGGTACTTCCAAGGCTGAGCATACCACTCCGCTCAATCCACATTCCTTTGCCAGTTTTGCATAGCTAATCACGGTTTCCTTCAAGGAATAATCCTCATCTATCAAAATATCCTCGTGCATGCTTTCCTCCGATGTGGAGGTGAGCATGGTCACTCCCAAAGTCAATAGGCCTTCCTTCTCAGAAGCTGAACTCTGTGCGACACTTAACATCTCTCTTCCACCTGCCACATGGTAGTTGATTATGTCCACGTCTAAATTCAAAAGAGATAGAGTGGCTTTTTTCACCGTGTTGGGAATATCGTGTAGTTTTAAGTCCAAAAATATTTTGTGTTTTCTTGATTTTATTTCCCTTATTATTTCAGGCCCTTCTCTATAAAAAAGTTCCATTCCTATTTTTACAAAAAGTTGCTCATCAAATTTATCCAAAAATTCTAAAGTCTTATCCCTTGAATCAAAATCAAGAGCTATGATTGTCCCTTTGTTCATTTTAACACTCCTATTGAAAATAATTTCATAAAAAAAGTGCATTTATATAAAATGCACTTATCTTAAATTGTATTATTTTAATTTTACAGCTGTACCAGATACATTGAGCAAAATCATGCTTCCCGCTTGTCCTAAGCTCTGAAAATCAAAGGCGATTCCCACTATGGCATCGGCACCCATATTCTCCGCTCTCCTGACCATTTCATCTATGCAGTCATTTCTTGCTTGCATCATTTCGTCTTCGTATCCCTTACTTCTTCCTCCGACAAAATTTCTAAATCCCGCACCTATGTCCTTTATGACGTTGATTCCATTTACGGATTCTCCGAATACCAGACCTAGATATTGAGAAATTTCACGATTTTCAATTTTGCACGTGGTTGTAAGTATCATTTTGTTCACCTCATTTAGCTGCTTTCATTTGAAGATAATCATTTATGAAATTATCCAAATCTCCATCCATTACCCTCAACACATCTCCCACTTCCGTATTGGTTCTGTGATCTTTGACCATGGTGTAGGGTTGGAATACATAGGATCTTATTTGAGAACCCCATGCGATTTGAGAATAATTTCCCTGCAAATCTTCTATTTTTTCTTTTTTCTCTTCTTCTGCCAAAGCTATCAATTTAGATTTTAACATCTGCATCGCTTTTTCTCTATTTTGAATTTGGCTTCTTTCATTCTGACATTGAACGACTATGCCCGTGGGTATGTGAGTGATTCTAACTGCCGAATCCGTGGTGTTGACGTGTTGTCCGCCTGCACCGGAAGATCTGTAAGTGTCCACTCTTATATCTTCTTCCTTGATCTCTATATCCACATCTGCGTCGAATTCAGGATATACATCCACAGAAGAGAAGGAGGTATGCCTTCTTTTATTCGAATCGAAGGGGGAAATTCTCACCAGCCTGTGAACTCCCTTTTCTCCCTTTAAATATCCGTAGGCATTGTCACCGCTGATCATGAGAGTTACTGACTTGATGCCCGCCTCTTCTTCCTTTTGAAGATCCAGGGTTTCAACTTTAAATCCTCTCTGTTCGGCATATCTCGTATACATTCTCAAAAGCATACTCGCCCAGTCCTGAGCTTCTGTTCCGCCTGCTCCGGCATGGATGGAAAGTATTGTGTCGCTGTTGTCGTACTCTCCGTTTAAAAGAGTTTCCAGTTTAAATTCCTGTGCCAACTTTTCAATGGTGTCAATTTCCCTCTTGAAATCATCATAAAAGGAAAAATCTTCTTCAATCTCCATGAGGTCGATTAAATCTTCACTGTCGGATATTTTTTTATTTAATGTGTCGTATTTTTCAATTCTTGAATTGTAGTGATTGAGTTCCTTGATAATTGATTGAGCTTTCTCGGTGTCATCCCAAAAATCGGGTTCCAACTGTTTCTGCTCCAATTCCTTTGCTTTTTCTCTAAGACCTGCCAGGTCAAAGAGATTCACCAAGACTTTCCACTAAGGATTTCGCCTCATTTAAGCGCTCCTTGTCAATATAGATATTTTGTTCCATATTTCCTCCTTATGTTAATTTGGCAAAAATCATCTTACCGGCAGAGGTCTGCAAAACTGATGTCACAATAACATTTATCGTCTGACCCAAATAGTTTTTACCCTGTTCAACCACTATCATAGTTCCATCATCTAAATAACCTAAGCCTTGATTGTGTTCCTTACCTTGTTTTACTATATCCACTTTCATTTCTTCTCCGGGCAGGTAGACAGGCTTTACTGAATTTGCCAGTTCATTTATGTTTAATACCTGAATATTTTGCACCTTTGCAACTTTGTTCAAGTTGTAATCGTTAGTTACTATTTTGCCCTTCAAATCCTTGGTAAGTGCTAGCAGCTTTGAATCCACTTCTTTGATATCGTCATACTTCGCATCATACACTATGATCTCGCTGTCTGCATCATCTTGCATATCCTTGATTATATCAAGCCCTCTCCTGCCTCGGT
>JAUNLL010000012.1:7700-22591 GCA_030532275.1 Peptoniphilus sp.
TTGAAGCTCTTCCAGCACAAACACCGGCAAAATAAGGGGACCTTCAAGAAATCCCGACTTGGTTATCTCTTTGATCCTTCCGTCTATGATCACCGAAGTATCCAATACCTTTGCAATACCTTGAATCTTTGCTCCCTTTTGTTTTTCCTTGGGTTGTACTTTGCCACCATCCATTATTTCCTTGATTTTGTTAGTGACATCTTCCCTGTTTTTCAAGGCTATGGTCAATCCCAAGTATCCAAACATACCGTAAAGTATTACAGTTAATGCCGAGCCTATGTATGGAATCGGTATGGCGTAAAGAGGTTGAGAGAGCAAAAATGCTATTAACAACCCTATGATAAGACCGATGGAACCTATTACGATTTCGGTCAAGGATCTGTCCCTTAAATCCTCTTCCCACCTTTTTATCAACGATTCAATAAAACTTAAAGCCTTTGGAGAAAAAATAAAAAATATGAGTGCAAAACCGGAAATTATTAACACTGAAATTCCCGTTATAATTTTCGCATCAAGTTTTGTCGCAAAGTCCAATTTGCGAAAAAATGTTGCAAAAATAACTCCCAGCCCTATTCCTATAACTGTAAATAAGAATCTAAAAATAATCCTTACTATTTTTTTGTTTTTTTCGATACTAAAACCTCCCCTCTTAATTTTAACTCATTCCTTTAGGATTGCAGAATCCACCATCTCTGTGACTTCATCGAAATCCTTATCATATACGAGCATCATTTCTGAAACTATTATCTGTTTTGCTCCCGACAGCATCTTTCTCTCTCCCGTAGAAAGGGATTTTTCCTTGTCTATTTTTTCTAAAAATCTGACAACTCCCGCTATCTCATTGATATCGCCGGTCTTGATCCTGTCCATGTTAAATCTGTACCTTCTGTTCCAATTGGTGGGCATTTTGACTTTGTCATATCCTGACAACACTTCCAAAACATCGTCCATCTCTTCCTTGCTTAGGATTTCCCTAACTCCTACTTCTTCAACATTGTTTACGGGTACCATTACTTTCATTTCTTTTATAGGCATTTTTAGGATATAATATTTTCTGGTTTCGCCTAAAATATTCTTATCTTCGACTCCAACTATAACTCCTGCACCGTGCATCGGATATACTACTTTATCACCTATATTGTACATTTTATTCCTCCTAACATACCCCTTTAAAGTATATCAAAAAAGAAAATAAAAGTAAACGTAATATAATATCATACTATTTTATATTATGCAATAAAATAAATATAATCTAATATCCCATTATTAAGTTTTATATATGCCCATATTTCGAACAATATTTAAATGTACTTGACCGGAAAACCGATACTGTTATATTTTACACCCTTTTTAGCGAATTTACTCATAAATAAAAAAATTTAATAATCTTAACAAATTTTTAAATATTTTTATCGGTAAGTTTGATTAAGTAGTAGGATACGAAAAATATAATGATTTCCGTAACTGCAAATCCCATCCAAACTCCTGTGGTGTGCAAAAAATATCCCATTATCAGCACCACGGGCACTATTAGCAACACCCCTCTCAGTACCGAAATGACAAAGGATGCTCTCGCTCTTTCAATGGATGCCAAGTATGCAGATACCACTATGTTTATCCCCGCAAAAAAGAATCCTGTGAAATAAATCCTCACACCTTCAGAAGCGAGCCTTGTTATCTCTTCTATGCCTTTGTCATTGAATATATTAACTATGAATTCCGCATTGAAAAAGGAATACATATAAATCATAAAAGTTGCCACAAGGGAGGACATTATGCCGTACTTCAAAAGCCTTTTGGTGTTTTCTTTGTTGCCCACACCGTACTCATGACTTGTCAGCGGCTGCATACCTTGAGAAATACCTGCATAAACGGACAGTACCACCAAGGCTATATTTGCAATTATGGCATAGGCGCTCACTCCCAAATTGCCCTCTTGATGGAGCAATATCAAGTTGAATACTATCAACGTCACAGCTGATGCCATCTCCGTGATAAAGGAAGATATTCCCAATTTCACTATTTTTACATCAAAGAATTCTCTTTGTTCCTTCAAAAATTTCAGATTTGTATCTTTTTTTAAGAAGTGTAGGCTCAATATCCCAAGGGAAATTATGGGCGCTATGGATGTGGCGATTACCGCTCCGAATATTCCCAATTTCATGGGAAACATAAATATATAATCCAAAATCACATTGGCAACACTGCCCACAACCATGGCTATCATGGATAATTTAGGATCTCCGTCATTTCTTACAAAACAAATTATCACGCTGTTTAAAATAAAAAAGGGTGAAAACAACATTACGGTCTTTATATAAATGTTTGACATTGCATGGATTTGTCCACGGGCTCCTAAAATTGCAGCCAGATTTTTTGAAAAAAGCATTCCCGACACAAATATTATCAAAGAAACCCACAGCGCCATCCACAGAGATACCGTGAATACTCCCTTGGCTTTTTCCAAGTTTCCCCTTGATTTGTATATGGAATAATTTGCCCCTCCGCCTATGCCCATCATCAATCCCAAAGCATTGATTACCGAAACTATCGATATGGAAAAATTAAGAGCGGCAAGTCCGTCGGCTCCCAAGGACTTTTCTATAAATAAAGTGTCCTCTAAACTATATACCGATATGCTCATCATGCCTAAGATATTTAAACTAGAATATTTTAAATACTTTTTAAATAATTGATCTGTCATCAATTTTCTCCTTAAAAAAAGATGTCATCAGATTACTTCTAAGACCTAACGCAATCATCAAACATCTCCGTCTACCCGGTGGCAGCTCATAATTATTTTTTTGTCATTATAACATAATTAATCGGGAACTTCACCCCATATTCTCAATTTACAAAAAAACAGCCCATCTCACAGGATGGACTGAACTAAACATATTTTTTAATTTTGTTTTATTGTCTTGCAGCAAGTTCTCTATCAAAAATATAAAGACCGTTCCAAGATTCTCCGATTCTTTCAAGTCTTGTCAATATGCCTCTGAAAGTATCTTCTTCTTCAACTTGTTCATCTATGAACCATCCCAAGAATTCAAGAACTTCGTAGTTGTTTTCTTCTTGAGCTTGTTTGTATAGATCTCTAATTCTTTGAGAAACTACTTTTTCATGTTCATAAGCTGTTTCAAAAACTTCCTTAAAGCTCGCATAATCGCTCTTGGGTTTTTCAATTTCAGCATATTCAGCTTTTTCGCCTATTTCAAACAAGAAATTGTAGAATTTCATCGCATGCTCATATTCTTCTTCAGCTTGTTTGGACATGAAATGTGCAAATCCGTCCATATCTTGGTCCTTCATATGAGCTGCCATTGCAAGATAGATATATCCGCTGGAAAGTTCAAAGTTAAATTGGTCGTTCATTTTTTTAATTAAATCACTCATTATTCATTCTCCTTTATTTAGGTTCATATAATTCATATATTCCATAGATATCCAATCCCAAAGCAACTAATTTTTTCACGACTTCAGGAATTTGATCCGTGGAAATATTCAGTGTCATTCCGTTGTATCTTAAAGTACCTTTGCCGTAATAGGGTGATTCAACGGTGTTGAAATTATCCAATAAGACATCTGTTACTTCACTCATGTTTCCAATAAGAAAGAAGATGTTTCGATCATCTCCTCTGTCCAGAGTATTAAGTTGATTTATCAGTAGGGTTCTAATCATAGCTACCTTCTCCTTATACTTCAATCACTATATTAGTACCCAATGAAGTTTTAAATAAACTATTAATTTGAATATCCTATGTTGTCCAAAATTATATTCCCATAACCTTCTTCAAAATCAAAATCGATGTATTTTATTTTATTTAAGTCTATATTTTCATTTTTAAATTCTTCCATGGGGATTCTCACCACTTGAAAAGATGATTTATAGTCATATTCCTCTGTGTATTTTTGTAATTTCAGATATTCCACCTTTACTTTTCCGTAGAAATTCACAAAATCACCAACCTTTACAGTTGCTTTATGACCGTAATCGTCGTACATGGTGATGTTTAAGTTCAAGTCCTCAAAATTCCCTGTTCTGTCATCTATGAGTACGTCGAACTGTAAATAATCCCTTATGGGAAGTCTTTCTTCCATTACCAACTCGTAGTGCGAGCCTTCTCTGTAACCCAAGTACAACCCCGTGTTCTCCGTGTACTTACCTCCTATGGAAACTTCCTCTTCTCTTATGGATCTGAATTCGTCAAAATTTATTCTTCCGTAGGGAAATCTGCTCATATCATAATCTTCTTCAAAATCGCATATGCTTTCAAAGGTGGAATCCTCATATCTGGAATAGTAGATAGTATCGGGTAAATCATAATCTTGCAAATTTTTAAAGATCTCTCTGTCACCCTTTTCCTCAAAGCTCTCTTTGAAAAAAGCATAGAGTATCTTAGATGTCAACTCCCTTTGAGATTCTTCCTCTATCAAGGCGCTTTTATCAATAAAAAGATCATAGGGCGGTTCGGCGTCCATGCCCCACAATTCGTTGAACTGTCCGTGATTGGCAAAGGCAACATAAATTGCACTTTTGAAATTGTTCGCACCTCTGTCCAATAGAGTGTTGTCGTAGAGTTTCATACCGCTAAATCCCGTCACATCTCTGTCGTGAGTGCCGTGCAGTGTCAAAAAATTAACTCCCTTCAATTTTATGTCCTTGCCCGAGGGATTGTATTGATCCACTGTGGGAGCAATGCTTGCGACAGCCTTTATGTCGAATTTGTACTTGCGTCCCTTGCCGCTGTCAGGATTGTAATTTAAGTTATTGAACTCATTTGCAATAGCTACGGCTTCTCCACCCCTCGAATGACCTGCTAAAGCAACCTTTGTTTCGTCAAAAAGATTGTGGTATTGAGAATTTGCATCTCTGTTTTTATCGAAAAGATAATTGATGTTTTCCAGCAAAAGCACAGCTCGTGCATCATTTTCTTTTCTCAGTCCGAATTTGGAAAATCCGTTGAGCATATTCTCATCCACAGTCACAAAGGCTATTCCCCTTCTTGCCAAGTATTTTCCAAGGTATTCATATCCCAAGTAGTTCTCCGTCGTAAACCTGTGATTGCCGTGTATCATAAAGACCACCGGACACCTCTTCTCTCCTACGGGATACCAGACTCTTCCTCTCAAAGGCACATTGCGAAGAGAAGTGCCGAAGTATCTATCTCTTATTTTCTTGGTCCTTCCGCTGTAATTCACATATCTCAAAAGAGAAATTCCCTCATCTTCTCCCGATTCATAATCCATGTAGTCTGCGGAATACTTTATTTTTGTATCGAGGGATATTTTTGAAGAGTTGTCTATGTTTAAATCCGTTAATTCTACACTTTCTCCATCAGAAAGCAAAAAATGAACGGCAAAACCCAGGGCAAGTGTCGTCGGAATTAAAAATATTAATGCAAACTTCTTTTTGTTCTTCAGCACCGCCATCAAACTCTTGGCAAAAAGCAGTATCACAAAAACACACGCAAGGGAAGCCATGTGTATTTCAAACTCACTCATAAAGCTCTCGTCTTCGAG
Organism: Peptoniphilus sp.; assembly: GCA_030532275.1. GTDB lineage: Bacteria > Bacillota > Clostridia > Tissierellales > Peptoniphilaceae > Peptoniphilus_E. Next base: position 13,224 of record JAUNLL010000012.1, read on the forward strand.
ATAAGCAAAGATTTTGTAGAAGATATAGTACAGTGCTACAAAAAATATTATATTTTTCGCCCTAATTCTCTGAATAATTTCAACTCCATGCTTCAGCAGGTATACAACTACACTCAGCACTACAAAATGCACTAGAGTAAGCAGAGCAAGGACTAAAAACTTATTGTATCCCCTATCGGATATGTAGTAAAAATACATCGTTGCAATTAAAAAGGATATTATTAAAACAATTAAATTATCTGCGGGCTTTCTTTTTCCAAAAACGTTGCAGGCCCTATTCTTGATCTTGCCTTGAATTTTCATCAAAAAATTTTTTAATTTCATAATTAAAGGTGAAAAATGTCACCACTTTTCACCAATCACTCTCCTTCAAGTTGTTTCAATTCATCCATTGTGACTTCTTCGTCCTTAAGTTCTGATTTCAACTCTTCAAAGGTTCTATTAAATTTATGAGTTCTTTTAATTTCATCTAATTTATAGTAGAAATAGTCAGAATCGTTATCCCTTGTACGTATTACCTTGACCATCTCCTGAATGGTGTAGGTGGATACAACGGTCGCTCTGCCATCTTCAGTTTCAACTATTTCTCCCACACGGGGCATTTTCTTTAGGACACTTTCGTATCCCTCTTGTTCATATTTTAAACAACACATAAGCCTTCCGCAAATGCCTGATATTTTGGTGGGATTTAAGGACAGACCTTGATCCTTTGCCATCTTTATAGATACAGGGCTGAAGGAATTCAAAAAGGAAGAACAGCAGGTAGCTCTTCCACAACATCCCAGACCTCCGATGACCTTAGCTTCGTCCCTTACGCCGATTTGTCTAAGTTCTATCCTGGTTTTAAATATGGATGCTAAATCTCTTACCAGCTCTCTGAAGTCTATTCTACCCTCAGCCGTGAAGTAAAAAAGCAATTTGGAATTGTCAAAAGTATATTCGGAGCCTATTAGCTTCATATCCAACTTGTGCTTTGCACATTCTCTTTCACATATTATCAAAGCCTCTCTGGCTCTATTTCTATTGTCTATATTCCTTTCTTCATCTTCCTTTGTGGCAACTCTTATCACGGGTTTCAGCTCCATGTTTATTTCACTCTCGTCCAGTTGCTTTATAAGCACGACTGTGCCGAATTCCTGCCCTCTGATGGTTTCCACAATTATATTGTCATCTTTTTTTATATCTAAAGCTACCGGGTCGAAATAATAAATCTTCTTTGATTTTTTAAATCTAACCCCAACGACATCTATCATCTAATTCCTCCGATATCTATCAATAATTCTTCAATCGCAAGATTGAAGTTGGTATTTTCCTTTATCAGTTTTTTTGTGCGAAGTAAAGCTCCGGAGATCTCAACAGCCCTCTTTGCAGAGAGGGATTGCTTCTCCAGGAATGCTTTTTTGTCGATATTTATTAAGTATCCTTCTCCTATATCCGCCTCTTTGTAAAGAACCGCATCTCTTAAAAAGGAATCGAAAAACACAAAAATTTCATTTAATTTATCAATGTTATTCTTAAAAAAATCTATATCTCTAAAGGGATAACTCCCTGCATTTATCAATCTGTCTAAAATCTCTATACTCTTATCCCTAAGCATCAAGTACTCAGGATCCCTTGCAAACTTCAAGGCTCTCTTTACCGATCCTGCAGAAATCCTCGAAAATAAATCCGCATTTTCTTCGCTTAGAGATTCTCTTCTCATCAAAAAATTCTTCAGTTCATCTCTGTCTATATCTCTGAATTTTATTACTCTGCATCTGGAAATTATGGTCGGCAAAATATTTTCCAGGGAGCTGCAGATCAATATTATCTTCAAAAATCTTTCAGGTTCTTCCAACATTTTAAGCATGGAATTTTGACTGCTGACAGTTGCCTTTTCTATTCCGTCAATTATAAAAACCTTGTATCTTGAATTAAAGGGCATGAGTTTTGAATCGTCAATCAAATCTTCTATCTGGGATTTTTTTATGGAATCCTCACTTCTTATGACTCTCAAGTCCTCATGCTCATAGTTTTCTCTATAAATTATATCTCTTCTATGGGGTTCCAATATCCTCGCCGCAAAAGATTTTGCAGCGGTGAATTTCCCTACACCCTCACTGCCCGTGAAGAGATAGGTGTGATTTATTTCACCTGAAAGAAGATTGTTTTCAAGCTCTCTTAGGACTTCCCTGTTGCCGACAAAATCTATCAACATTATATTCTCAAGCTTTCTTCCACATCTATTACAAATACCGTCGCACCGGATACGTTGAAATCTCCCATCTCGTTGTGCTGTTCTTCCGTTTCCGTGACCTCTTCAAATATAGTGTTTATCTGTTGCAACATATCTTCTTCGCAACCCAATAACAAAGTGGAGTTGCCACTTTTAAAAAATCCTCCTGACGTGGAAATCTTAGTAACATATATTCCCTCGTCTTGGAATCTGTTTATCAACTCATCAATAAATTTATCTTGAACAATCGCTATTATCATTTTCATGCAATTTCACCTAATATTTTTTAAATTTTTCAACATTTATAACGAAGGCACTCGCCCCTCCCACCTTCACTTGAATAGGCGTGGGTATCATAGCTTGACCCGGAATATTTATAGTTTGAATGGTCTTAGTCACTTCTCTGGTCTTGCAGTTATTTCTGATTATGTTTAAATAATCTTCGACATCTTCATCCTCTATACCTGACAATAAAGTGGAGTTGCCACTTTTTAAAAATCCTCCCGTACTGCTTATCTTAGTCACTCTGAAACCAACCTTGGTTATCTCCTCCACAAGATTGTCAGAGTCCACATCCTGTACAATGGACACTATTAGTTTCATCTCTTAACCTCCAGTTTCTCATATAATATATCAAGGCAAGAATTCAACACATCTTCCTTAGGCATAGAAGCATCTATAAGCGTGTACTCATTCTTCTTGGAAAGTTCTTCATAGCCTCTTTTCACCCTCATGTGAAAATCGAGCCCGCTCATTTCTATCCTATCGGCATCTTCGCCCAACTTTCTTCTATAAGTCAACTTCTCTCCCGTGGTGAATAAAAAAGTTATGTCCGGTTTTAATCCTGCAGTGGCAAAGTTATTTATCTCTTTTATATCTTCAACATCAAGGCCTCTGCCATATCCTTGGTACACGATGGAGGAAATGACAAATCTCTCGCACAGGACTATTTTACCCTCTTTAAGTGCAGGTTTAATTTTTTCTTCCACATGCTGAGCTCGTGATGCCGCATAGAGCAATGCCTCAGCCCTTGCAGACATATCCTTGTTGTCCTTATCTAAAATAAGATCTCTTATCTTTTCGGAAATTTCCGTACCTCCGGGTTCTCTCGTCCTGATGACGTCATACTTATCCTTTAGCACCTCGTAGATGGAAGCCGCCACAGTGGACTTGCCGCATCCGTCAGGTCCCTCAAAGGCTATAAAAATCCCCTTCATTTCAATACCTCAACTTGATTTTTTTCAATGCCGGACACATCCAGCCCAATGTTCAAACACTCTTTTACAGTTTCCACTACATCCTCTGTAAATAATTCTCCCGGCACTATTATGGGAGTTCCCGGCGGATAAGCATAGATGAAATCACCCGAAATTCTTCCGACGGAATTTTCCAAATCCACAAAAGCGTGTTCTCCAAAATAGGCCTCTCTTATTTTTGCAATCCTCTTGGGAGTTTCGATGGAAATATGTCTTTTATACATGCCTTCGTCCATCTTCTCAATACCTTTGATGGCGTCCCTCAACTTCAGGAAATCTTCATAATCGTTGCAGACCGAACTAAGGGCAAGAGCATAATATAAATCTCCCATTTCTAATCTGATATTATACCTCAAATTCAATTCTTTAACAACGCTGTAACCCCTTCTGCCCTCCGCTGAAAAAAGTATTTTTGTTCTGTCCACACAGCCTATGGTCTTATCGGACTCATCTCCTGTAAAGATATTTATTCCCTTGATATCTCTGAAAAGATCTTCTATATATCCTAAATTTCTATCTAAAATCTCCCTGCCCCTTTCCACCATGTAATTGATTCCATATTCGGAAGACAACATGAGCAGGTAGGACGGTGAAGTGCTTAAAAACAACCTCATCGCCCTCAACACTTCCACGCTATCAACATCGGCATTGAAATGCAACATCGCCGACTGTGTTAAACTGGGCAGAGTCTTGTGCGTCGAATGTATAATTGCATCAGCATAATTAACAGCGGAAAAATCCTCGTATTTAGAAAACTTCAAATGAGCTCCGTGCGCTTCGTCCACTATTAAGTAGGCTCTATACTTATGCGCTATTTCCGACAACTCTTTCAAATTTAAACATAGACCGAAATAATTGGGACTTGTGACAACCACAGCCTTAACATCACTGCCTTTAAGAGTATTTTCAAAGAGTTCCACATCTATCCCTGTAAAAAGATTGTTTTCCACATTTAATTTTGGATTTATATAGACGGGATCCAAATCATTTAATATGAGTGAATTATACACCGCAATATGCGAATTTCTCTGAATAAGCACCTTGTCCTTGGGTTTGGTCAAAACTTTCATAGCGATTTGAATAGCCGATGTCGAACCGTTGGGAATGTAGAAACTCTTACCTACACCATAGACCTTGGCAACTTCCTCTTGGGATTTCAGTATCACATCCACGGGATTTAACAACTTGTCGGAACCCAAGGTTTCAGTCACATCATAACTGTAATCGAAATCAAAAATATCCTTGGATTTATGCCCCGGCATCGAAAAAATAATTTCATCCTTAATCTTTTTAAGACCCGTGTAAATATGTCTATTCATCACTTTCCCCCAAACTCTTACCCCTCGCACCTATTTAAAATAGTTTCTATCTGTCGGACGCCTCACATGAGATATACCGCAAAACAGACCTCGCAGAACAAAGAAAATCATAGATCGGTTTAAACTTAATCCCATCTTTTACTAAAAAGTATCTGTCTATAATTATAACACTCAGCCCCTATATTATCGAAAATAATTATTTCAATGGACTTATCATTGCTTAATCCTTTAAATAGATCTTACAACTTGAAATTTTTTGCTCTTTAACATAATATAAGGATAACGGATGATATATTTAGGGGAGGTAATTATGGAAAAGAAAATATTATTTTACGGAATGACCAAGGAAAAAATGTGTTTTAACCATATACTTCTAAATGCTTTGGATTTATCGGAAGCAGGCTTTGAAGTAAAAATTATTTTTGAAGGCGGCTCTGTCAAACTGATTGAAGGCTTCGAACAAGAAAGTTCAGGTCCCTACAAAAAAGCCAAAGAAAAAGGATTGATTGCAGGAATTTGCTACGCCTGCTCAAAGGTCATGGGAGTCTTGGAAGTCAACGAAAAATCAAACCTTCCACTGTTAAAGGATATGAACGGCCATGCAGGCATGAAGAAATACGCAGAAGAAGGATACCAAATCATAAGCATGTAAAATCTCTGAAATTCACAACACAAAACAATATAAAATTAAAAAAATCTACTGTGCCAAAAGTTGCAGTAGATTTTTTCATTAATATTAAACTGTTTTAAATCATCGTCTAATCCGTCCAATCGCTTAAAGCATCTACATAATCAAAATCTATTTGATTAATCTTATCTATTATGCTACCATCTCTATATTCAACCATAGCAACTTCTCTGTCTTTAGTTCTTATTTCATCCGGTTTACCGGTAATTCTATAAGCGATATCTCTAAGTTCTTCTATGGTATGTAATTTAATATTAGACTTTTCCAAATTATCTCTTAAGAATTCATAATTCCTATGATTAGGATTTAATGCAATACCAGCTTCGGTTACAACCGCAGCTATAGTTTCTCCGGGGGTGCATATAGTAAATACCTTGTCTACTATCGAAGGTGTCCTTTTTCTTGTGATTGGAACGGCTATTATGGGAAGTTCTGCTCCCGCTGCAACATCCGGTCCTCCGCCTATTCCACTCAACATCTTTCCATTTGAGCCTACTAAAATATTGACATTAAAGTTTAAATCTACTTCCAAAGCTCCCAGTATCCCTATATCTAATTTGTTTACAGCGCATCCTTTATTGTGTGGATTTGCATAGAAAGATGTATCTATCTCTATCATATTAGGATTATCTGCTAACGCCTTAGCAGCTTCAGCATCAAAGGATTGAGCCGCCAATACTTTCTCTACAAGCCCATCATTAAGCATGTCGCTTATCATCCCTGTAACTCCTCCTAAGGCGAATCTTGCCTTAATATTCGACTCCTCCATAGCATCTCTTAAATACTTTGTACATGCTATGGCTATTGCACCGGCTCCTGTTTGGAATGAAAACCCTTCTTTAAAATATCCAGAATTCTTTATTAAATTTACTACAGATTTTGCAATTTTTAAATCTAGAGGTTTCTTACTTAATCTTGCAGCTCCCTTTGCAATTTTTTCCGGATCTCCTATTTCATCAATTTTTACTACATAATCTACGTTATCTTCAGAAATTGCTATTGGAGAACATGGATATTCTACTAAGTTATCTGTGATAATTACAACTTTCCTTGCCTCTTTTGAATCAACTACAGAATAAGAAAGTGTTCCACATGCATTTTGTCCTATAGCTCCTGTCGCATTCCCATAATCATCAGCAGAAGAGGCTCCTATGAATGCAACATCTATATTTAATTCTCCACTCTCAATTGCTCTTGGTCTAGAGCCGTGAGGTCTTAAGATTATCGGTTCTTTTAAACCTTCTCTTAAAATATAATTTCCCAGTTCTCCTCTTATTCCACTTGCTTGCACAGAACGTATAGTCCCATCTTCTACATAGCTTACAAAATCTACATCATTGAGGTTTACAACGGCACTAGGAGCAAAAATAAGGTCTTTTATTCCCAAATTTCTAATAGATTCCAATACATATCCTATTAAATAGTCACCTTCTCTAAAATGGTGATGAAATGATATAGTCATACCGTCCTTTAGCCCCGATTTTAATATCGCCTCTTCAATACTATCTACAAGTTTCGAGTCCGTAGGTTTGATTATTTTTACTTCTCTATATTTTTTTGTATTATTTTTTAAATTTTTTTCTGAGAAAGGAGATTCATACATTAAAACATTATCCAAAATTAATATCCTCCTTTATAATCCCTGCTGCCATTGCCCTTTGTAAAGTTTTCATGGCTCTTGTTACAATAGGTGCATCTATCATTTCATTTTCATATTTTATTACACCTTTTTCATCTTTTTCTGCCTTTTCTATAATTTCCAAAATCCCTATCGCCTTTTCTATTTGCTTTTCGTTAGGTGTAAATACACTATTTACAATTTCAACTTGATTTGGATGAATTAAATATTTTCCGTCAAATCCTAAATTTTTGATGTTCTCAGTATCAGCTCTTAATCCTTCATCATCTCTAAAATTTGTAAATACTGTATCAAAAACTTGAATTCCTGCTAATCTGGCTGCCATTAATACCATATTTCTTCCGTAAAATAATTCTGTTCCTTCTCTCGTTCTTTCTGCACCTATGCTAGTTGTATAATCTTCTCCGCCTATAGAAATTGCTATGGTTCTTTTAGAAGCTTTTGCTATTTCAATAGCATTGTTAACTCCGATAAAATTCTCTATGCCAGCTATTATTTTTGTTGTTCCTTCTTCCAATCTATACTCTTTTTCCAATTCAGTCAAAATGGAATCAGCCTTTTCTACATCCTCTTTCCTTTCAATTTTAGGAAATCTAATTATATCAGGTTGAGCCAAAACCATAGCTCTTAAATCTTCATATCCGTTTTCTGAATTTATCTCATTTACTCTTACTATGAATTCAGTATCTGTTATTCTTTCTTTTCTTAGAAAGTTAAAAACTAAGTTTCTTGCTGAATCTTTTTGATTAATAGACACAGAATCTTCTAAATCCAATATTATGCAGTCTGCTCCATAGAATTGTGCTGCAATCATATTTTTTGGATTAGTTCCCGGCACATATAACAATGAACGTCTAAGTTTTTCTGTGTACATCAAAGTTTCCTCCAATCTATATTTTCTTGAGTATATCTGAAATATGCCGTTTCAACTCTTGATTTTATTGTGAAATCCAAAGCCCCATTATCCTCTACTTTAACTTTCATATTTTCTACACCCAAGTTATTTAATGTAGCGATTATTTCATCTTTTATCGATCTTCCAAATTGAAATGCGCTTGGAGAATTTAATTGTATTTCTATTCCATCTTCATTTTCATACAACGTTATCAACACATCACATTTGTCAGTACTTCCAGCTTTTGATAGTTCTCTCAAATTCATTCCTCCTCTGCTTATTTCTTATTCGACTTTGATGTGTATCTGTAAAAAAATGACATGAAAGCACATATCACAGATAACATTATTGCTGGTTTAGCTAATATTTTTTCCGCTTGCACAGCCAAATAACCATTTTGAATTATCACACCTAGAAACTGAGTTAAAACCAAGATAATCCCCAAGGATAAGAATCCTACAAGTGATATAAAATATATAACTTTTAATAATTTGTCCATATTTTTCCTCCTCATAGTAACGGAATTATTCCAAGAGCCATTAATATAGCTAAAATCAATGTTGGTATTGCAAAATGTAGTATTAATCTGATAAATGTTCTTCCAGGATCTTCAAGTCCTGAAATACCGCTTGCTATATATATTGGAGCTGAGTTAGGAGGCATACATCCCTCATTGCTAAACATAATAAGCAAAACAGTACAAGCAACAGCAGGTGCAACTCCAATACTTCTAAGCGCTATGTATCCTACAGAGCCTATCGCCGTAGTAGTCGCTGTCCCTGTAAAAGGTCCTAACATTAAAGATGATAATGCAGCTAATCCCAAAACAACTACTAGCTTTGAGTAATTTGCCAAATAATCAAATATTGATGTTACCTCTTCTTCAAGCCCTAAATTTATCAATAATCTACTCGATGCAAAGGCGAAGAACAACAATACACCCGTTGATAAACTGGGCATCGCTGTATCTGCTAATTCTATCCACTCATCTTTTGATTTAGGAAGATATTTTCTACCTTCTATTAGAGTTATTATTATAATCAATATAGGTATCCATGTTATTAAAGATATTGCATCTAACCCTTCTTCTCCAAAGGAAGTACTTGCTTCTAATACTTTAGAGAATTTTCCCGAAGTAATAAATATAGGTATAATAACTCCAAAAAATATAAATAAAGAAGTCCAACCCTCTTTTAACGCTTCACCCATGGGTTTTATTTGCTCTATAGAAGTGGCTTGAATTTTATATTTAAATACATAATATCTTGCCAATATGAGTCTATATATTAATATGACCGTTGCTCCTGACAACAGTGTCACATATAGACTTGCACTGGTTAATTCACTTGCTATTAC
>JAUNLL010000105.1 GCA_030532275.1 Peptoniphilus sp.
AATACTAAAAAAAGCCCAATTCTTTTTTAGAATCAGACTTTTTCAGTGCCCTTGTCATCATCTACTACAAGCACTTTTCGCATTTCATCCCTCCTCATACCAGACTAATAAATTTTTTTATCATCTTTTACATATAGACTATAAATATAGGCATCCTCCAGAGTCGGCTCACATAACTCACATAAGATTCCTGGCAAATTATTACTTACAAAACGTACTTCAATTTCCTTTGCTTTATAGATTTTTGATGCCACTTTATATTTTTGTTGAAATAGTCCAAATTCTCGTTCATTGTTAAGCGTACAAGAAAATACATGGTTTTGGGCATTTTCAATTAGCTCAGCAATCGTTCCATTATAAGCAATCTCCCCTTTTCTCATAATGCAAAGGTGTTCACAAGTAGCTGCTAAATCTTCCGTTACATGAGTAGAAAATAAAACTATTTTATCTGCCGCAAAATCCACCAATAAGTTACGAATACGGATACGTTCTTCTGGATCAAGTCCCGTTGTAGGCTCATCTACTATCAAAATACTCGGTTCATGTAACAATGCCTGCACCAATCCTACCCTCCGTTTCATTCCACCCGATAGTTGCTTATTCTTTTTATCTTGATGCTCTAACAATCCTGTTTTTTCTAAATAAAAATCAATTTGTCTGGTATATGCTTTCTTCTCCATGCCACACATAATACCTACGTATTCCAGTGATTCTCGCACAGTCATATTAGGGTAAAGCCCCAACTCTTGTGGCAGGTATCCTATTTACTTTTTAATTGCCTCATAATTTTTGCGTTCCAGTTGCAGACCATTGATTTTTACTTCTCCTTCTGTTGGCGTAAGAAGTGTTACTAAAATTTTCATCAATGTTGTTTTACCTGCCCCATTTTCGCCTAATAACCCATAAATACCATGCTCGATAGATAAATTAATATTATTTAAACTTTTTATCCCTTTTTTATATTCCATTACTAAATTTTTAATCTCAATTCCCATACTGCTTCCATCCTTCCTTTTTATGATTTTACATATCGGATTTAACGAAAATTCTTTACAATGAAAATATTATAGTGTTCTCCCTTCAGCTTTGTTTCCATTATTTTTCCATCCTTTTCTTTGCTTTGGTTGTCGCTGAATTAAAAGCACATTAAATCCAAACAGCAACACACCAATCATTACATACATTCCTCTGCTCAAATAATATGGCAATAAAGTTCCATCTTGTGCCTCTGAACTATATAGCAAAAATAATTGAAAACATTCTGGCAGTTTATTCATAACAGAAGATGTCATAGCCAACCACAAAATCAAAACTCCACTAATGCCAGCACCTATACTCTGTGCTAAATTTGTTAATGTAAATCCAATACTTCCCATGAAAATCATGCTTGCCAAAGTAGCTAGCATTGTATGAGCATATAAAATCATTTCTGGTATTGCTGAAGTATACACTGGCTGATACCTAAATATAAATCCCCAGTAACCTACTGCTACTAATATGAAGAGATAAATTAAACAAATTATGTTTCTTTTCGTTACAGATAAAAGCTTTTTCTGAAGACAATAGCGGTAATAGCAGTCTATACGCCCACCTGTAAACTCTTGATAATAAGTATCTGCAAGAAAGATTCCGGCAAGCAATGCCATATATGTTTCTAATGGCGCAATAATTTCGGTAATTGATTGTATTGGTCTTACCAATATGATAATTGTTACAAATAAAAATGAGTAAACTACCTTATACAGCGGTAATGCAATTTTTATTTCATATTTCATATAGATCGCCTTCTTTCCCATATTTTCACACTTCCCATCAGTGCAAAAAAGGTCACTAACAACAGAAAGAAAATATTAAATATACCGCCTTTCGGAAATTCATTTGTACCAAACAGTAACGGAAAACGAATAAATATCGCAAATGTCTTTGCCTGATAATGGTATCCATACCAACTTCCCAATACTGAATCATAAGAACCTATATTACAATACAGATAATATAAAAGCATTGCTGGTATTGCAGGAATGGTGTTACAAAACAGAAGAGAAATCAAAATTATTAAACTTCCGGCTGCTAATATACCAGGTACATGAAACAACAAAACAGTTACCCAAAAATCGGCAAAATGAACGCTTAACCCATGTGCTATTCCTGCTTTCATAGTCAGAAGATTCATAATCAATGTCAATGGCATTGTCGCCCCGAATACTACACCTAGCCCTGCTACTAGTTTTGCGCCTAGAAATGTAATTGCAGATAATGGTTTTGCATGGATCAATGTATAAATGTCTTTTTTCATATCTTTATATAACAGCAATACAAACACAAGTATAACAAACAAGATAGAACTAATTCCGAGATAATCTGCATATTTATATGCCACCTCTTTTGTGTAAGCTTTCTTTCCATTCACACCAAAGGTTTCCTGCAAATAGACATCCATTTCTTCTCTTGTTGCTGAATGATATGATCTTTCCATAAACATACTTCTAACGCCTGCAATTCCATATTGCTCTTTAAAATAAGCTGCAATATCCAGGATTTCCCATTCCTTTACCTTTTTGATTTCTGCCGCAGCTTCTTCTTTCGTAAAGCCATAGTCTGTAACCAAATATTCCTGCAAAGTACCTAACGTAGTTTCATATAATTCTTCCTGCGGTGTCGGAATATATCCATCAATCACATCTCCCCCATCTGAATATATTACTTCTGCATCAGGTTTTTGGAGATGATTATAAAAGTTCCAATATGGACTTACTCGCCAAAATACAATTCCAGCCATCAACAATGCACCGAGATAAATAATCGGATTACGCAATAAAAAACTAAACTCTTTTTTAATCAATTTGCCATTCATAATATTCGCCTCCTTCTTTCTATCTTTACCTTATCGAATAAATGACTATAAAAAAGTGTCTCCGACACTTCAACTCCCCTTCCCCTCATTCTTGAGGGG
>JAUNLL010000106.1 GCA_030532275.1 Peptoniphilus sp.
ATCCTTACTCATCAAGTACCTTGCCGCCAGTATTGCACCCTTTGCAAAGATTTTTTTGGAGCCTGCGGAATGTTTTATTTCCACAACTTCATCTTCTCCTGCGAATATCACGCTGTGTTCCCCCGTTATGGTACCGCCTCTTATGACGGAAATACCCACTTCTTCCTCTTTTCTTTTTTCATGAACGTCGGTTCTGTCGTAAACGGGATAAACATCTCTGTTTCTTTTGATGCTGTTGAAGAACATATTTGCAGTTCCGCTGGGACTGTCCACCTTTTGATTGTGGTGTTTTTCTATGATTTCAATGTCAAAGCCCTCAAGCATTCCCACAAGTTTTTCCAAAATTATATCCATGGTGTTCACACCTATGCTCATATTTGAAGAAAATACTATGGGTATCTCCTGCGCAGCTTCCTCTATCATCTTCACCACGTCACTATCTATGCCAGTAGTGGCAATAACCAGGGGTTTTTTGTTCTTCAAGGCGAAATTAAGCACATCCCTCGTGCAGAATTTGTTGGAGAAATCTATGACCACATCGAAGTCCTCAACTACTTCATCCAAGTAGCCGTATACCCTCAATCCGTCCACTTCTCCACTTCGCCCGGCAAACCCCGCAACCACTTCATCTTCAGTGACGGTATTTATAATTGTGCGACCCATGGCACCTGTTATGCCTGACAAGAAAATTCTCATAATTCACCTAATTCTTCCATTATCTCTCTAAGTGTTGCTACGGTGTTTTCGCTTGCATCACATAGAGGAAGTCTAAGTCCTCCCACATTGAAGCCCTTCAAGTTCATAGCAGCCTTAACGGGTATGGGACTGGGTTCCATAAATAGTGCATCTATGAATTTTTTGTACTTAACTTGAATTTCTGCAGCCGATTTAATATCTCCGGCAAAGAAATCGTGGCACATCTTGTGAACCGCCTCGGGAAATACGTTGGCCCAAACGGAAATTACTCCCTTGCCGCCCAAGGACATAAGAGGAACTACCACATCATCATTACCTGAATAAATATCGAAGTCATCTCCCACTAAGCTCTTTACCTTTGCTGTATATGCCAAATTACCCGTTGCATCTTTAAGAGCTACGAAGGTATCCATTTCCGACAATGCCTTCACCGTTTGAGGTTCTATGTGCATTGAAGTTCTGCCCGGAACTGAATAGGCTATGTTGGGAATCTTGACAGCCTTGTCTATGGCTTCATAGTGCATTAAAAGTCCTCTTTGTGAAGTCTTGTTATAGTAGGGTGTAACTTGCAAAAGAGCATCTGCTCCTGCCGCTTCACACATCTTTGAGAGGTTAACTCCGTGTCTTGTGTCGTTGGAACCTGCTCCGGCAATTACCGGCACTCTTCCGTTCACTTTCTTAACTGCAAATTCCACTACTTCAGCTTGTTCTTCGTCGGTGAGCGTTGAAGCCTCTCCCGTGGTGCCCACCACTACAATTGCATCTGTTCCTGCAGAAATTTGAAACTCAAGCAATTCTTCAAATTTTGCAAAATCCACGTCCATGTTTTCCTTAAAGGGTGTTACAATCGCTACTCCACTGCCTGTAAATATACTCATACTTTTTCCTCCTAAAGATCGAATTCCTTAACTAACAACTTAACTATCTTATTGGTATTTATAGTGTCCACAATGTAAGATATTGATATTTCAGATGTGGATACTTGATAAAAATCAACACCGTTTGCATTTAAAAGCTCAAAGACTCTAGCCGCAACTCCCGGTTGATTTCTCATGCCGTTTCCTATCAAGCTGACCTTTGACACATTTTCCTTGAAATGAAAATCCTCGGATATATCTGTTATTAAATCTTTTTCATCTATGAGCGATGTGAAGGTTATGTATCTGTCTTTTCCTATGTCCTTTTGAGAAATCACATCTATGTTTATATCCTTGCCTGCCAATTTTGAAAACAACTCCGCAGTTGTTTCGCCTTCCCGTAATTTTTTATCCACAAGCAAGATGTTGTCTTGTATTGAGAGGTTAGAAATTATACTTTGTTCCACATTATTCTCCTTGTCTATATAAGTGCCTATGACCTTCGTGCTGTTCAGTGCAACATACAAGCGCACTTCGTATTTTTGAGCAATTTCAACAGCCCTCGGATCGATTATCTTCGCTCCCAAGTTCGCCATTTCCATGGTTTCCAAGTAGGAGAGATGCTCCAATTTTTTAGCCGTCTTATGAATTCTGGGGTCCACGGAGTAAATTCCTTCCACATCCGTATAGACTTCACAATCACAGCCCAGCTTTGCCGCCAGCGCCACAGCCGAGGTATCGCTTCCGCCACGTCCCAAGGTGGTTATATCTCCTGCCGCATTCACACCTTGAAATCCTGCAACTATGACTATGTATCCTTCCCGCAGCTTCTTTTCCACAAGAGTGGTGTCCACATCAAGTATTTTGGCAAATCCATGTCTGCCTGCAGTCTTAAATCCCGCCTGCTCTCCCGTCAAGGATATGGCCTTACAACCTAAATCGTCAATCGCCATGGACAACAGCGCTATTGAGATCATCTCTCCCGTGGCGAGAAGTCTGTCCATCTCTCTTCTGTTGTTCTTCTTCGAAACCTCACCGGACAATTTAATCAATTCATCCGTCGTATCTCCCATGGCGCTTACAACACAAACTATGTTGTTTAAATCCCCCTTTTGCTTGACGAGGATACTTGCCACATCTTTAATCTTTTGAGCAGTTGAAAGACTGCTTCCTCCAAACTTCATTACCTTTGTTTTCATAAATCCTCCCCGGACCATATACAAAAAGACCATGAGCAAAAGTACTCATGGTCGATATAGTCCTTCTGCCCTCAATAACAAAAGCACCTTAATTTAATATGGGCTTAATCAAATTAACAGTGATACGCATATTCTACGCACCCCCAGCTTTCGCTTCGGCAAGTTACCCTTTTAAATGCAACCTGCGACCTCTT
>JAUNLL010000013.1 GCA_030532275.1 Peptoniphilus sp.
GAGCCAAAATACTGCCCTTGGAGAACTTTTGTGTACTGACAATCAACTGACCGAATTAGATCTAAGTAATAACGCAGACCTTGAAAGAGTTTTTTGTTATAACAATCAACTAAGTGAATTGAAGGTAAGTGGCAGCGAAGCTCTTAAAAAACTTTATTGTCATGAAAATCAACTAACTGAATTAGATCTAAGTGATAACGCAGCCCTTGTAGAACTTTATTGTTATGACAATCAACTAACTGAATTAGATCTAAGTAATAACACAGCCCTTAAAAAACTTTTTTGTGATAACAATCATCTGACCAGTCTGGATCTAAGCAATAATGATTCAATTACAGGAGTTTCCGGGGGAGGTCAAGAATATACTATTGAAGTGGATGCCGATCGTACCTTCGACCTTACTACACTTCCTGCAGGTTTTGATGTAAGCAAGGCAAGTGAATGGTCAGGAGGAACAGTTGAAGATACAACTCTTACCATCGATTCAGCAGAAACTACTGAAGTAACATATGAATACAAAGTAAAAGAAATACCTGGTAATAGCGAAGACCAGTACATAATAGAAGTAACTTTAAAGATTAAGAATCCCGTAACCATAACCTTTGATGCAAATGGTGGCTCAGGCACAATGGTTCCTGTAAGAGTAAATAAAGGCGATTCCTACACCCTGCCCAGATGTGAATTTACACCTCCTTCAATATTTAAAAAATTCAAGGCTTGGGAAGTAGAGGGAGTTGAGTATGCAGCAGGCAGAAGGATAACCATAATGGGTGACACGACGGTAAAAGCTCTGTGGGAGATACCTGGAGGAAATGTTCCCAAACCGACACCGGACTATAAGCCAAACTATCCCGAACAAGACTACATACCTAGGGTTCGCCCTGACTTCAGACCCTTGGAACCGAAAAATCCCTACAAGCAGGTAGAAGAGATTAAAATAGAAATAGAGCTGACAATCGGCAGTAAAACATTGGGAAAAGAAGTAAAGGCAATGAACAATGAAATAAAAATGGACGTAGTTCCCTACATCAAAGACGGCAGGACTATGCTTCCCATAAGATTTATAGCAGAAGCTCTTGGCTTTAAAGTGGAATGGATAGAAGAAACAAGGACAGTAGTATTAAAGGACAGAGATTACAGAGTGGAAATTCCCGTGGACACAAACAAGATAATAGTCAACGGAGTAACCTATGAAAGCGATGTAAAACCCGAAATCAAAGACGACAGAACCATGCTTCCCGTAGCCAATGTGGCAAGAGCCTTAGGCATGAAAGACGGTGAAGAAATTCGCTGGGACGGAGTACAACAAAAAGTCACCCTAGTAAGAACCATAACTGTAAAATAACAGAAGTATAAAAAATATCCTCGGAGAGATCCGAGGATTTTTTGTGTGAAATCGAAAATTCATATCTTTTTAGATGGTGAAATAATTAAAGGGACTCAGTTTGAACTAAGTCCCTCAATATATAAGTTTTTAAATTTCTGACAATGAAGGTCTTTTACTCCGTTGCGAAATTGTCGAAGTATCCCGAGATGTAGACCACGGGCGTTCCCTTATCGCCTGAACCGGAAGTAAGGTCGCAGAGAGAGCCTAAAAGGTCTGTGATTCTTCTGGGAGTGGTTCCCAAAGTGTCTTCAAAGCCTTCGGCACTCTTTGAGGAAATTTTTTCCTTGAGGAGTTTTTCCGCTTCGTCCTTGGTTAAGTCCGCAAGTTCGGTGTCTGCGATGTACTTTATCTTGATTTCATTGGGTGTGCCCTTCAGTCCTTCGGTGTGAGCAGGTGATACCACGGGGTCTGCCAATTCCCAAATTTGTCCCACGGGATCTTTAAAGGCTCCGTCACCGTAGATCATGACTTCAACTTGTTTTTTTGAATATTCCCTCAAAGCGCTTTGAACTTCATTGACGAAGATATCTCCATCTCTGGGAAAGAGTTTCACCGTGTCGGGGCCTGAAGCGTTGCTTCCCAACAATCCGAATTCTTTGTTGTAGCCCGAGTTGTTAATGGGTTCCGTGAGGATGTCATCAAGACCGTAGACCTTATTTGCACCTGCGTTTTTCAATTCCATCTTTACAAATTCTCTGGTGTGAGTGGAACATACCAGGGCGTCCTTTGTGAATTTCAATATAGTTTTAGGGTCGTTGGAGAAGTGAATTTCAGAGTTGGGGGCAATTTCCTTGTAGAGTTTCACATAGTCGATGCCCGTGAATTTGTGCTTTATTTCTTCGCCGAATATTTTTCTGTATTCATCTTCGTTAAAGACGTCGGTATAGGGGTTGATGTTGTTGTCGTATAAAAGTCTTCTGTCCATGAGATGGTTTCCCACTTCATCTGAGGGATAGGACAAAAGCAGGTGGAGCTTTCTGCCACTCAATGCAATCGCCTTTAAGATTATTGCAAATCTGTTTCTGCTCAGTATGGGAAATACAATACCTATATCAGATTGGAATTTATTTTTAATATCCTCTGCGATTTGTTCTATGGTAGCATAATTTCCTTGAGCTCTTGCCACGAGGGATTCAGTGACGGCAACTACGTCCTTGTCCTTCATTTCAAGATTTTCAGATTCAAAAGCCTTAATTACGGAGTCCGTAACTATTTGAACTAAATCGTCTCCATTTTTTACAATGGGAGTTCTAATACCCCTTGCAACGGTGCCAAAATATCTTTGCATCAGTTTCCTCCTAATTCGATCAATCCATTTTCAGACAAAAAGCAGTCCAAGGCCACGTCATATTCATCATGGATCACATCGTCAACAAATTGTTTATAGTAACCAATTCCCATTTTAACGGGAGTTGAGGTTAAGCTAGAGAAAAATTTATCATAAAATCCTCCGCCGTAACCCATTCGATATCCTTTTTTATCAAAGGCCAGTCCGGGAGTAACGATCAAGTCGAGCAGGTTTTTATCGGATATGTGGTATTCATCCTTGGGAGGTTCCAAGATTCCCATGTAGTTTTTAATCAGCAGGTCAAAGGATTTAAGATTGGAGATCTCCATGGTTCTTGTTTCTTTATCTATAACGGGAACATAGATCCGTTTGTCGTGGGCAAGGGCGTGTTTGATTATCCTGTGGGTGTCCACTTCATCTTTGTAACTGATGAAGATAAAAATATCTTCGCTGTTTTTGTAGAGATCCGAGTTAATGAAATTCTCGAAGATTTGAGTGTCGGATTCGTCCCTGTATTTTTTGTCAAATTGTTCTCTTTTTTTAAGAGCAAGGGCTCTAAATTCTTTTTTATTCATATGTATCACTCCGATAATTATTATACTATATTTTCTCTACATCATTAAATAAAAATTGATAATATATGAATTTTATTGTAAATTGGAAGAGTTTATCATTAAATACTTGTAATTTGTAACCAATTTGTAATATAATATTAAACTGAAGAAATAGAAAGGAAAGCTATGATTAAATTTGAAAATGTTTTTAAAGAATATCCAAATGGAGTAATGGCTATTTCAAATATCAATCTTAAAATTCCCAAGGGGGATTTCGTATTTTTAGTAGGGCCCAGCGGTGCCGGCAAGTCGACGCTCTTGAAGCTGTTAATAAGAGAAGAGAGAGTTTCAAGGGGAAAGATTTTGTATGAAAATACCGATATTACCAAGTTGAGAAAGTCCAAAATTCCCAAGTTGAGAAGGGATATTTCCCTTGTGTTTCAAGATTTCAGACTTTTGGAAAAAAAGACCGTTTTTGAAAATATAGCCTATGCATTGGAAATTCAAGGTGAGAGCAAGTCCTTTATCAAAAGGGCTGTAAAGGAATCTCTTGAGCTTGTGAATTTACCCTCTAAGATAAATTGCTATCCCGGAGAATTGTCAGGTGGAGAGAAGCAAAGAGTGTCCATTGCCAGATCCATAGTGAACAATCCGCCCCTTCTTTTGTGTGACGAACCCACGGGCAACTTGGATCACGATACGGCTTGGGATATAATGAATGCTCTTATAAACATAAACAAAAAGGGAACGACGGTGGTCATGGCGACTCACGCCGTTGAAATTGTAAATAAAATGCAAAGACATGTGGTGACTCTTTCCAAGGGTTGCATAATCAAAGATGTGGAAAGCGGTGGTTACTATGAAGTTAATTAGACAGGCTATAAACGTCTTGAAGGAAAGCATAAAGGGGATTTTCAGAAATTCCGCCATGTCTTTAGCTTCTGTCATATCCATAGCCGCCATGTTGACGCTTTTCGGCTTCGTGCTGATACTGATGCTGGGAATTAATTCGTCGGTATACAGATTGGGCAACGAGTTGGATAAAGTGGTGGTCTACTTGGAGGACAACATATCCGTGGATCAGATAAATGAGCTGATCACAGCCATAGGCTCTGATGAGAGAGTAAAGGAAGTAACATATACTTCCAAGGAAAAGGCGCTGGAGGAGTTCAAGGAGAGTTTTGGTGATAATGCCGATATATTGGACGGTGTGGACAAAAACACCCTGCCTGCATCCTTGACCATAAGCCTAAAGGATTTGTCCTATTCCGACGAAGTGGTCAAAACCTTTGAAAATAATGAGATTGTAGACAGTATACGATACCACTATGAACTGGTGCACAAGATGATAAGTTTGGAACGAGGAGTGAAATATGTGGGTTTTGCCATAGTCATGATATTGTTCCTGGTGTCCATCCTCATCATACACAACACGGTGAAGATAGCGGTGTCCAACAGAAGAAAAGAAATAGAGATAATGAAGTATGTGGGTGCGACAAATGGATATATAAGAGGTCCCTTCTTGATAGAAGGTATAATTTTCGGTATAATAGGTGCATTCATAGCCTTCGGCATAGTTTACTATGTGTATAATTACTACCACGGAAGAATTGAAAGCGGAATTGAAAACTACGGAATAAATCTCTTGAGTCCCGAGAGCATATACAAAAATATATCTGTTATGTTTTTGTGTATAGGAGTGGGAATCGGATATTTGGGATCGCTGTTATCCACGGAGAAGTTTTTAGACGTTTAGAGGTGAATTGATGAAAAAGTACAGATTGCCCGTACTCTGTCTGACAGCGGCGCTGGTGTTGCCCATGACGGTCTACGGAGGAAGTGCTGATTTAGAAAAGAAACAACAACAGATAATAAATGAAAAAAACAAGGTCTACCAACAAATTCAAAGGAACAAAAACCAATTGATGAGCATTGAGAGCGACGTGGCTGAAGTCAATTCTGAGATAGTTATACTGGATAAAAAGATCAACTCTTTGAATTCGAGCATAGCGGGATTGGAATCGGACATTGTAAGGCTCAATGAAGAAATAATCAAGACCAAGCAGGAGTTAGATGAAGCCAATGCCAATTTGGAAGAGAAAAAGGAGCTTTTTGAATCCAGATTGAGAGCCATGTATATGAACGGCAAAGCTTCGTACTTGGAAGTGATACTTAATTCCAAGAACATGGAAGAACTCATAAGGAACAACGAAGTGATTGTATCCATCTCCAATGGCGACAAGGAGTTGGTGGAATACATAGCGGAACAGATCAAGACCATAGAGGAAAAATCCTATAAATTGGAATCTGACAAAAACACTCTTGCCATTGCCAAGTCAAGCCTTGAAATAGAAAGGGCGGAGCAACAAAAGATCAGCGTTGAAAAAAGAGATTACATGCAGGCTTTAGTATCAGATGCCGAAGCCTACAAAGTGGAATATGAAAGAGCTGAAGCTCAATGGAAAAACCTTGACAAAGAGATACTCAGACTTCAAAGTCAAATAAAGGAACTTAAAGAGCAGGAGAGAATTGCAAGAGAACAGGCTGCGAAAAGCGGCAAAGCATCTGCTAGAACACAGGGGGCAATGCTGTGGCCAGTTCCCGGAAATACAAGTATATCTTCGGGATACGGCAACAGACTTCATCCCATATTGAAGACTTACAGATTTCACTCGGGAATAGATATTCCGGCAGCCGGAGGAACACCTGTGGTGGCTGTGAAATCAGGCATAGTCATAATGTCCAAGAGCATGGGCGGTTATGGAAATGTGGTCATGATAGATCACGGAGATATAGTGACTGTCTATGCGCACAACAGTTCATTGAAGGCATCTGTGGGACAAAGGGTAAATGGGGGCGATGTAATCGCAACGGTAGGTTCTACGGGACTTTCCACGGGACCGCACCTCCATTTTGAAGTGAGAGTTAACGGACAGGCCGTAAATCCTCTGGGATATGTATAAGAGGGAGAATATGAAAAAAAAGTTCTTGAAAATATTGGGCGTAATTGCACTTATATTGGTGACAAATGCCGTAACAGCAGTATCTTTGATCTATGGTTACAGCAACTCCAATTCGGCCACGGGAGTGAAGGTAAAATATTTGGAAGACTTTATAAAGAGGAATTATCTCTATGAAGTCAAGGACGAAGATCTGGAAGTGGGCAAGCTCAAGGGAATGGTATCTTCTTTGGAGGATCCCTATTCGGAGTACTACACCAAGGAGGAGTACAAGGAACTCATGGAGATGACCACGGGCAAATTCTTCGGAATAGGTGTGGTGATCACCAGGGGAGAGGACAACCTGATAACGGTAATTTCTCCCATAAAAAATTCTCCTGCGGACAAAGCGGGCATAAGGGCCAATGACAAGATAATAAAGGTGGAAGGCGTGGAGTACACCGGAGAGGATATAAATGACGCCACCAAGGTCATGAAGGGCAAAAAGGGAACGGAAGTAACCATCACCCTTTACAGACCCGATACTGCAAAGACCAGAGAAATAACCTTGGTAAGAGATGAAATAAGCGTTGAAACCATAATAAGCGACAGGATTGATGAAGTGGGCTACATTGGGATAACGAGTTTTGATGAAAACACAGCTGAGGATTTCAACGAAGCCCTAGATGAATTGCTGTCGGAAAATATAAAATCACTGGTGCTGGACTTGAGAGGAAACCCAGGGGGTATCGTGGATGCGGCAGCTGAAATAAGCGACAGAATTTTGCCCGAGGGAATGATAGTCTATGCGGAAAACAGAGCTAAGAAGAGAGTTTTTGAATTCAAATCTGATGAAGACCACTTGGAGATTCCCCTTGCTGTGCTGGTAAACGAGGGTTCGGCCTCCGCATCGGAAATAGTGGCGGGAGCCATAAGGGACTACAAGGCAGGTACTATAATAGGACAAAAGACCTTCGGAAAGGGAATCGTTCAAACAGCGAGAATGTTTCCCTCAGGTGACGGGATAAAGCTAACCACGTCAGAATATTTCACACCCAAGGGAGAAAATATTCATAAAAAAGGAATAGAACCCGATATTGAAATCGAACTTCCCGATGATATTGAGGGAATAGGAATTGAGTACAAGGATACAGACACTCAACTTCAAAGGGCGATAGAAGTATTGAAGGAGAAAAGTTAATCTTTTCTCTTTTCTTATATAAAAATAAAAATCAAAGGTTTTATTACTGAAAATAAAGGAGAAGTCATGGTTAAAAAAGGAATTGCGTATTCCCTTATATCTGCGGTGATATTTGGAATTATGCCTATGATGACCAAAATGTTGTATTCCTCCGGGGCGGATTTTGTCAATACGGCCTTTTACAGAATGGCCCTGCCCTTGGTCTTAATATACATGATCAACAGATTTTATTTTAAGAAGGATATGAAGTTGCCTAAGGAGCAATTTAAGTACATACTCATAGGAGCATTGCTCTTTACTGCCAACAATTTATCTCTCTTTAACGCCTACAACTATATAAATTCGGGAACTGCGACAGCTATATTTTTTCTCAATCCCATAATAATTTTTGTGGTACAATCCATAAGGTACAAAGATAAACCCGGCACCATTGATGTGCTGTGTATTTTGGGAGCATTGATTGGCTTGATTCTCTGCATGGACATAGGGGAGCTAAACAGTATTGCAGGTGTGCTTTTTGCGCTGACCTCCGCTTTTTGTTTCTCGGGATACAGCATAATCATGGGCAGAAAATCCATCAAGGAATTGGAACCCTTTAAACTGCTATTTTATATAAATTTTTTTACATCGATAATGATCGCCATCTACGGATTTGTTTTTGTTGATGGAATAAGAGTTGATTACGCACCCTTGACGATGTTGGCGCTGTTCGTATATGCAATTATGCTGTCCATGGGAGGAACCTACCTGTACCAAAGGGGAATAGCCTATATCGGAGCGAGAAATGCGTCGCTGTTATGCACCTTGGAGATGGTGGTCAGCGTACTGATGAGTTTGCTCATACTCAAGGAGCCTGTCAGGAGAGTTGAAATATTTGCAGTATTTTTGATTTTTTTCTGTGCCTTCTTTTTAGTAAAGAATAGTAAGAATTAATGGGTATAATTATATAAATAATTTGCAATTTTAAATAAAATTTAAGTGAGGGAATAATTTGGAAGACCTAATGAAAAATTATTATAAATTAGCTTTGGAAAGACATGGTCAATGGAGGGGCAAGGTAAAGGTGGATTTGGCATGCCCTTTGGAAAATCATGACGATTTGTCGGTGGCTTACACACCCGGTGTGGCTGAACCTTGTAGAAAAATACAGATAAATCCTCTAGAGGCTTACAAGTACACATGGAAGAACAATATTGTGGCAATAATTTCAGACGGAACTGCGGTTTTGGGACTGGGCGATATAGGTCCGGAGGCGGCTCTGCCTGTAATGGAAGGCAAGGCCATGCTCTTTAAGAGATTTGCGGGAGTAAATGCAGTGCCCGTAGTTTTAGACACCAAGGATACTGAAGAGATCATAAAGGTGGTAAAGGCCATTGCACCCACCTATGGAGGAATAAATCTCGAGGATATTTCTTCGCCGAGATGTGTTGAAATTGAAAGAAGGCTGATAGATGAATTGGACATACCGGTTTTTCATGACGACCAACACGGAACTGCCATAGTCGCAACGGCAGCTCTAATAAATTCCTTCAGAATCACAGGTAAGGATCCTGCAGATTGCGTGGCTGTGGTGAGCGGAGCAGGAGCGGCAGGTTCTTCCATAGTGAAGATGATAAAGGAGTTGGGCATAGGTGATATATACTGCTTCGACTCCAAGGGAGTTCTGTCCTCTAAAAATTATGAGGGATATAATTTTGTAAAGAGGGAAATTTTGAGCATAACCAATAAAAAGGATGAAGATCTGACTCTCAGAGAAGCCATGGCGAGGGCGGATATTTTCATAGGGGTGTCCTCTGCGGGCATAGTAGATGCGGATATGATCAAGTCCATGAAAAAGGATCCCGTAGTTTTAGCCATGGCAAATCCCGAACCGGAAATCGGATACAACGAGGCTGTGAAAGCTGGAGCGAGAATAGTGGGAACGGGAAGATCGGATTTTCCCAACCAAATAAACAACGTGCTGGCCTTTCCGGGATTGTTCAAAGGGGCTCTTGAATGTGGTGCCACAAAGATAACGGAAGAGATGAAGATGGCAGCTGCCACAGGACTTGCCTACTTCGTCAAGGATGAAGATTTGAATGAAGAGCATATAATTCCCGAAGTATTTGAAGAGGGAATCGCCGAAATGGTGGCGGAAAAAGTTAAGGATTGTGCCATAAGATCAGGTCATATAAGGGGAATGTAATCGAAAGCCTTTATCTCAGTGTCAATGACAATTGAGGATAAGGGCTTTTTGTTTAAAAAAAAAGACTTCTCTAAGGAGAGAAGTCCGCTATAATTACTTGATTTTAATTCTGTGGAAGACTTTTTTACCCTTTCTTATCAAGATGGAGTCTTCATTGAAATCTTCAAGTGTTATCTGTCTGTCTATTTCTTGAACTTTTTTGTCGTTCAAGGTTATTCCATTTTGTTGTATCAGTCTTCTGCCCTCTGAATTGGATTTTGTAAGTCCGATTTCAGTCAGCAGTTCGAGGAAGTTTTTGCCTTCTTCAAAGACGGATTTTTCCATTTCCGTGGAGGGGATGTTTTCGCTGTCGGCTCCCGTGGAGAAGAGTGCTCTTGATGCTTCCACGGCTTTGTTTGCCTCTCCTTCACCGTGAACGTCCTTGACTATTTCAAAGGCGAGTTTTTCCTTGGCCTTGTTGAGCTGTGCGCCCTCTAATTTTTCGTATTCTGCTATTTCTTCCAAGGGCATCATGGTCAACAGCTTCATGAATTTGATTACATCTCTGTCGTCGGCATTTCTCATGTATTGGTACATTTCGTAGGGAGAAGTCTTTTCGGGATCCAACCATATGGCGCCCTTTTCCGTCTTGCCCATCTTTATTCCCGCCGCTGTGGTGAGAAGTTTGAAGGTCATGGAATAAACTTTGTCGGCTTCCAGTTTTCTTACCAGTTCATAGCCGCCCAACATATTGGACCATTGATCTGAACCACCTAATTGCAGTTTACAACCGTACTCTCTGTACAGATGCAGGAAGTCGTAGGATTGCAGTAGCATGTAGGCAAATTCAAAGAAGGTAAGTCCTGTTTCCATTCTGTTTTTGTAGCAGTCGAAGGTTAACATTCTGTTTACGCTGAAATGCACGCCTATTTCTCTCATGAAGTCCAAGAAGTTGAGATCTAAGATCCAGTCGGCATTGTTGACGAAGATGGCCTTTCCCTCTGAAAAATCAAGCAACTTTGAAAGTTGAGCCTTAAAGCGTTCAGCGTTGTGGTCTATGGTTTCCTTGGTCAAGACTTTACGCATATCGGTCTTGCCTGAGGGGTCGCCTATCATGGTCGTTCCTCCTCCGATCAGTGCTATGGGTTTATGGCCTGCCCTTTGCATGTGTTGCATGACCCTTATTTGCAAGAAGTGTCCCAGTGTCAGAGAGTCTGCAGTGGCATCAAAGCCTATATAAAAGGGAATTGATTCCTTGGCAAGCAATTCTTTTAATTCTTCTTCATGGGTGACTTGGTCGATAAAGCCTCTTTTTTCCAGAGTATCGAAAATATTCATAAATTCCTCCTAAAAATAAAATAGACTACCGATTCAAAAGGGCGCGTTCGCGGTACCACCTTTCTTTTCATAGTCTTTTGCTGTTAAGACACAGCTGCCTTAAAATTCAGATATTGTAATTCGGTTTCAAACCTACTGTTATCTTCAAAATTTTATATTCAATAATAGAATAAAGTATAAAGGAAAAATTCCCTTTTGTCAAATTATGTTCTTTATCGGGATACATTATTAATTGATAATTTGTTAAATTTGGTATAATCTTATATTAGCCAATAATTTATTATCGGGAAGGATGCAAATGTTGGGAATAGACATTGTAAGTATAGATAAAGTCCATAGATTGATGAAGAGATACGGGGATAAATTCCTGGGTAGAATTTTCCTAGATGGTGAAATCGACTACATAAAATCCAAAAATTACAAGGCGCAAAGCGTTGCGGGACTTTTTGCGGCAAAGGAGGCCGTCGCCAAGGCGGAGGAAACGGGGATAGGCGAGCTGTCCTTTAAGGACATACATATTTTCCATAGAAATTCATCACCCTATGCACAAGTTAAAGACAGGCTTTACAAGCTGTCAATATCCCATGACGGAGGTTTTGCCGTGGCGGTTGCGATGAAACTCAAAGAGCATGGACAACTGAGAAGAGATCAGGACACTCACAAGGGAGATTACGGACGAGTGGGTATATTTGCAGGTTCACGGGGCATGACGGGTTCCGCCTATCTGTCCACCACAGCCGCTCTTAGGACGGGAGCAGGCCTGGTCTACAATTTCGTGCCGGAGGAGATTTTTGACATCATGTGCATAAAGTACATAGAGCCCATAGTTCAAAGTTCTGAAAATATGGATTATGCCTTGGTGGAAAGGCTGAACTCCATAGCCCTGGGCATGGGCATGGGCAAGAGCGACAGAAGCAAAAAACTCTTTCGTGAAGTGGTGAGATTTCCGCAAAATATGGTCATAGATGCCGACGGTCTGAACATACTCTCCCAAGAGCCGGAGCTTTTGTTGGAGAGAAAGCCTTACAGCACGATTTTGACACCTCACTTGGCGGAATTGAGCAGGTTGTGTAAAATGAGCATAGGGGAAATAAAGGAGAACAAAGAGGAAATGGCAAGGGACTTTTCCCGAAAATACAAATCGGTGCTGTTGGTCAAGGGAAATCAAACAGCGGTATTCTGTGAAGATAAATTATACATAAACAAGGTGGGCAATGCAGGCATGGCGACAGCGGGCAGCGGCGATGTGCTAAGCGGAATAATAGCGGCACTTCTTGCCAGAGGTTTAAGCCCCTATGAGGCTGCCTGTGCAGGAGCCTATATTCACGGAGCTGCAGGAGATGTGGCGGCGGATATTTACGGAGAGGAATCCATGATTGCCGGCGACATCATCAAATCGTTAAGACACATAACGAAAAAATTCGACTTCACTTTCCCGCAAAGGAAGGATTTGAATTTGAAGAGATTGCAAGATAAAGGTGTGATACCATGTTGATTAAGAGAGGAGATATTTACTATGCGGATCTTTCGCCCGTCATCGGTTCGGAACAGGGCGGAGTACGACCTGTGGTGGTCATACAAAACGACATCGGCAACAAGTATTCGCCGACTTTGATAGTGGCCTCCATCACATCGCAGATAAATAAAGCCAGACTTCCCACCCACATAAGCGTGGATTCCAAGGATGTGCCTCTGCCTAAAAATTCAGTTCTGCTCTTGGAACAGATAAGAACCATAGATAAAAAAAGACTTCGAGAACGCCTTGGCAGGTTCGACAAAGACGTCATGGACTTAGTGGACAAGGCTCTGAAAATCAGTTTAAATTTAAAATAATACATAGACCAATTTGAATTTTGAGATTTCCCGAAAAACATAAAACATAAAGGGAGTTTAACTCCAAGACCTCTTAGGAGGTCTATTTTACTGTATAAAAAAATTTTCTTTCATAGTATAATTAAATATATTAGAAATAAGGAGATAATATGCATATAAAACAAAGAAATAAAATCTATCTGCTATTGATACTTATATCAATGCTGTTTTCTCTGTATTTTTTCACGGGGAGATACAAGGCGGAACTGGTATATAGAAATTATGAAATAGTGGCGGACTACAACGAGTTTTCAAAGTTGGGACATATAAGGGGAGAAACACCGGTGGAATACTTCACGAAACTAAAGGACAATGGACTTACCACCGTGGCCTTTAACGAGTTGACCATAGCTTCTATGAAATCACTGCCCGGCTATGAAATTCAAACAGAGATAATAGGCGATGACCTCTTGGTCAAGGGCGATAAAAAATACCTGGACATAATCACAAAGGGACTGGAAACTCTAAGGGACAAAAGGGATATAGAAGTCCTTGGAGAAGGGGAGATATTGATTCAAGGTATGCCCGGCGACCTTGTCACATACGACACTCAGGCCTATGACATAACTAAGAGCCTGTTGGGCAGAGCGGGCATGAAGGGTTCGATACTGGAGTATGTGGGATTGGGATATGATGATGAAGCCATTGAAAGGATAAAGGCCATAGACGGAATAGATGTGACCATAAGGCCCATGTACTTGCCAAAGGTGCAGGACTCAAGACTTTCCATGGAGAGATTCATATCTGATTTAGAAAGATTAAATCCCGACCAAAACTACATTATTTTTTCGGGAAAGGAATTTTATAAAGACTCTGAAGATGATACCGATGTAAAGAGGGATTTCACCGAATACATCACGAAAAACAACATAGCTTTAGGACTTGTGGAAGCGGCAAATCAAAGGGGACACTTGGGAATTGACGGCATAGATTCCGTCATCAAAAGAGATGAAGTCAAGAAACTCAGAGCCTTCACCACATGGGACTACCTTGCTTCACAATATGATTATAAAATACCCTTTCACAATGCAGGTCAAGAACTGACCAATGTGTATTACAGAGCGATTTCCGAAAGAAATATCGCTGTGGTATTCTTGACGCCCTTCGTAAAGGCGCAAAGTGCAATCACCGATCCCGAACTTTACGGAAATGTGCTTTCTTCTCTGGAAGTGCGAATGGCGGATAAAGGTTACAGTGTGGGAGATGCACAGCCCGTGGGCAGTTGGAATGTAAATTCCCTCTACAAGGTGCCCGTGGCGCTGGGTTCCGTGGCGGCATCACTTTTGTTGTTGAACATGGTGTTTAACCTGCCGAATATCCTATCCCTGCTCATATTTGCGGTGGGAGCTGCGTTGAGCCTGCTGTTTTTCGCTCTGGGCAAGATGGAGGGAACGGGCAATATACTCTTCAACTTAAATTCCATAGTAGTTTTTCCCTTGATTTCAATCTGCTACATTCTTGAGAATTATAAAGCCATAATGCTTGCAAAAAAGGATGCAGGCTTGGGCAAGATATTTTTAGTGGGAGCAAGGGTGCTGTTAACAGCCATATTGATAACCATGGTGGGAGCATTGCACGAAGTATCCTTTATGAGCGGTACCAACTATCTTGTGGAGCTGAACATATTCAGAGGTGTTAAAATTTCACAACTTCTCCCCCTGCTGTTGTCCATGTTCATCTACACGGCGTATATAGGATTTAACAGAGAGCCGGAAGAGGGTACAAGGCTTGATGCGAGAGAAATAAAGGATATTTTGATCATGGATGTAAAAATCTGGCATGCGGTTTTGGGCGCCATGATGTTGGTGGTATTGGCACTCTTCATATTGAGGGGAGGCAATTCCAATATCGAAGTACCCAAGATGGAATTGTTCATAAGAAACCTCATGGAACAATACTTGCCGGCAAGGCCGAGGACCAAGAGCATAATGGCAGGTTATCCGGCAATAATGCTCTTGATCTATGCAGCATACAAAAACAGAGCAAGGGCGACGGGCATAGTGCTGACCATTCTTGCGGCCATAGGCATGGCAAACATAGTAAACACCTTCTCACATATAAGGACACCCTTGAAAATATCCCTTATGAGAGTGGGAACGGAATATGTGGTAGCTCTGATAATATCTTTAATAGTCTTGATAATTGCCGACCTGATCAGAAAGGGGTACGAAAGGTACATTGAGTAAGAGGATACTGGTATCGGGTTACTACGGATACAACAACATAGGCGACGAGGCGATACTCAAGGGACTTGTGGAGGGCATAACTTCCATATCCGATGCACAATTGGTAGTATTGTCTAAAAATCCCCATTGGACCACAACTAAATATCAGGTGGAAAGTGCGGACAGATCCAACTTGTTCACCATAATAAGGGAAATAAGGAAATCGGACATGGTCTTGTCCGGAGGGGGTTCGCTGCTTCAAGATGTGACCAGCAAAAAATCCATTCTCTACTACTTGGGCATATTGTTTTTGGGAATGTTCTTTAAAAAGAAAACCATGATATACTCCCAGGGCATAGGCCCCATAAAATTGAAGAGAAATCGGATTTTGACCAAGTATATTCTCTCCAAAGTGGACTTCATAAACGTCAGGGACAACCAATCCCATAGAGAGCTGAAGGAATTGGGCGTGGATAGAGAAGTGCTTGTCACCACGGACACCGTCTTCGGCATCAAAAAAATCGACGCCGACAGGAGCAAAAAGGTTTTAGATTCCCTGGGAGTGTCCGAAGACAGGACAAATATCTGCCTTTGCATTATGAATTGGAAGAATTACGGTGCGCAGACCGTCGACAAAATTTCAAAACTCATAGAGAAGATTTTCAAAGAAAGACCCGATGTGAACATTATTTTGGTGCCTTTCTTTTACCATGTGGACTTGGAGATACAGAGGAAGATCTACAACAGACTGTCCTGTGTCTTTGACCATCTGTACATCGTGGAGGACTACCTTCATGTAAATGAGTATCTGTCGCTCATAGCCAACATGGACATGATGGTATCCATGAGGCTTCACGGGCTGATCTTCGCCACATTGGCAGGAGCCTATCCCATAGGGATAAGCTACGATCCCAAGATAGACGGATTTATAAAGGAGTTGGACAGAGTGCAGAGGTACTATGTGGAGGACTTCGACGAAGTCGCATTGGCGGAAGAGGTGCTTCAGTCACTGGACAACTTAGACGAACTAAAAAAGGAGACAAAAACACATTTAGATAAATTTTACAAATTGGCATCCATGCATAACAAGACCCTTCTAGAAGTGTTGGATGAATAGAAGGCACCGGTGAGAAGCTGTTTTTTGAAGGGAACTGATAGGATTTGGATATGAAACCGCTCAAAGAAGTCGGCGGTTCAAGTGATAAGGATTGAATTTAGGAGTAGAAATGAAGAAAATCAGCATTTTCGGAGCGGACGTGCTAAATATAGATTTTTCCGAGGCTGTGGAGATGGTGAAGAATTTACTGAAGGAAGATAAATTTCACTACGTAGTGACACCCAACACGGAGATAGTATACGATGCAAAGGATAATCCCAAGATTTTAAATATAATCAATTCCGCAGACATGAGCATTGCTGACGGCATAGGATTGATCTACGGCTCACGGATAAGAAAAAAACCTCTCAAGGAGAGAGTTACGGGTTTCGATCTCTCCATGGAGATACTGAACATTTGTGAAAGAGAGGGATACTCTCTGTACCTGTTGGGGACAAAACCACACATTGTAAAGAGTGCCTATGAAAATTTGAGAGCGCAAAGGCCTGAGTTGAAGGTCGTCGGATATAACGACGGATTTTTCAAGGGAGCGCACATAGGATATGAAGGACATGAAGAGGAACAGAGGGTGATCGAGGAGATAGACAGATTAAAACCCGACGTAGTATTTTTGGGATTGGGATATCCTAAGCAGGAAATATGGATAGACACCCACAAAGATAAATTGAACACAAGGCTCATAATAGGCAACGGCGGTGTAATAGACATCATAGCAGGTGAGGTGAAAAGAGCGCCGGACATATTTATAAAGTTGAATTTAGAATGGTTTTATCGACTGATGAGCAATCCTTCGAGGATAAAAAGACAGTTGGCCATACCTAAGTTTTTGATAAGCGTGTTGTTGGATAAAAATTCCGTAAAAGTCAAGGAGGATTAAATTGAACATAGAACAAAAAAGCATCAATACATTGAGAATGCTTTCCATCGATCAAATTCAAGAAGCTAATTCAGGACATCCGGGATTGCCCCTGGGAGCGGCACCCATGGCATATGCTCTCTGGAAGAAAATGAAGAAAAACCCCCAAGATCCCAAGTGGATAAACAGGGACAGATTTATCCTGTCTGCCGGACACGGTTCAGCGCTGTTGTATTCTCTGCTTCATCTCTTCGGATATGGACTCACCATGGAAGATTTGAAGAATTTTAGAAAATTCGGCTCTTTGACACCGGGCCATCCCGAATACGGACACACCGTGGGAGTTGAAGCCACTACGGGCCCCTTGGGACAGGGAATATCCATGGCGGTGGGCATGGCCATGGCAGAGGAGCATTTGGCAGCTCTCTACAACAAAGATTATGACATCATCGACCATTACACCTATGTAATCTGCGGTGACGGAGATCTGATGGAGGGAATATCCAACGAAGCATCATCTCTTGCAGGCACCCTCGGACTTAAAAAACTCATAGTGCTTTACGACTCAAACAGCATCACCATAGAAGGCTCAACGGATTTGGCCTTTAGGGAAGATGTTTGTGCCAGATATGAAGCTTTAGGCTGGAACACATTGGAAGTGGAAGACGGAAACGATATTGAAGATATATCCAAGGCCATAGACCAAGCAAAGGAAAGCACCGACAAACCCACACTTATCAAGATAACCACGCAGATCGGTTACGGATCTCCTAGAGCGGGAAAGGCAAAGGCGCACGGTGAACCCCTTGGAGATGATATGGCGAAGACCAGAGAATTCTACGGTTTCGGCGAAGAAACTTTCACAGTGGACGAAGAAGTCTATGCGCACTTTAAGGATTTGAACAAGGACGCAACCTTCCAATACGAAATGGACAAGAGAGTTGAAAAACTATATGCTGAAAAGTACCCTGCAGAATATAAAAAACTGGTCGATTCCTTTGAAAATAAGTTTGACGTGGACATCTTCGATGAAGATTACTACAAATCAGAAAAGGATATGGCGACACGAGCATCTTCAGGAGAAGTGCTAAACAGAATTTCAGAAAAATTCGACTTGTTCTTCGGTGGAAGTGCGGACTTGGCACCCTCCAACAAATCAAATATGAAAAACAAGAGCAACTTCAGCGCAGAGGACAGAGAAGGTTCAAACATCAACTTCGGAATCAGAGAACACGCAATGGGAGCGGTGATAAACGGAATACTTCTGCATGGCGGACTTAAAGCCTACGGTGCAACCTTTTTGATTTTTTCAGACTATTTAAAACCGGCACTAAGGTTGTCGGCTTTGCAAAAGTTGCCTGCAATTCACATACTCACTCACGATTCCGTGGGCGTGGGCGAAGACGGACCCACACATCAACCCATTGAACAACTGGCAATGCTCAGATCCATCCCCGACAACGTGGTATTCAGACCGGCGGATTTCCTTGAAACGGCAGTAGCTTGGGAAGTTGCCTTTAAATCAAAGGACAGACCCGTATGCCTTGCACTTTCAAGACAGACACTTCCAAACCTTGCAAACTCATCTAAGGATGCCGCAAAGGGCGCCTATGTGATCAAGAGGGAAACAACTGAACTCAAGAAGATAGTAATAGCCACGGGATCCGAAGTATCCAAGGCTCTGGAAGCCACAGAAAACATGGAAGAGGTCAGAGTGGTAAGCATGCCCTCCATGGAACTCTTTGAAGAGCAATCGGAAGCCTACAAGGAAGAAGTGCTTCCCGCAAGCTGTGAAAAAAGATTGGTAGTAGAGGCGGCAAGCTCCTTCGGCTGGCACAAGTACGCAGGGCTCAAGGGCAAAATCATGAGCATAGATGAATTTGGAGCATCGGGCAAGGGCTCCGACGTATTTGAACACTTCGGCATAAATGCGGACAATATCAAAAAAATAATAAGTGAAATGTAATTGGAAAAAGCTATGTAACTATGTTGCATGGCTTTTTTGTTGGAATCGTAAGAAAAGTGTGGACACAGAATATTTTTGATATAAAAAATATCGAAAAATTTTTCGGTATGTCATATAATATAAACAATGACAGGAGGTCGAAAAATGATATTAGTAGTAGATTTCGGAGGACAATACAACCAATTGATAGCAAGGCGTGTTCGTGATTTGAACGTATATTGCGAAGTTGTACCCTTCAATAAAGCCATGGATGAAATCAAAGAGAAAAAACCAAAGGGAATAATATTTACAGGAGGTCCCAACTCCGTTTACGAAGAAAATTCCCCTAAGATAGACAAAGAAATATTCGACATGGGAATCCCAATTCTCGGGTTGTGCTACGGAATGCAACTCATGGTACATCTTTTAGGCTCCGATGTGAAAGCATCACAACAAAGAGAATTCGGCAAAACCCTATTGAAAATAGAAAAATCCGACATATTCAAGGGAATTGAAGACAACACGACGGTATGGATGAGCCATGTGGATAAAGCCGAAGAATTGCCCGAGGGATTTGTGAAAACAGCAAGCACGGACAACACACCCATAGCCGCAATGGAAAACAAAGAGAAAAAACTCTACGCACTTCAATTTCATCCCGAAGTGAACCATACGGAATTTGGCAGGGAAATGATTGCAAACTTCATATTTGAAATTTGCGGAGAAAAATCAGACTGGACCATGAAAAACTACGCCGAAACAGCCATCGAAGAAGTCAGAAAAAAAGTAGGCGACGGAAAAGTATTATTGGCACTATCGGGAGGAGTGGACTCCTCAGTAGTGGCAAAACTCATATCTAAAGCCATAGGCGCAAATTTGACCTGCATATTCGTGGATCACGGATTGATGAGAAAGAACGAAGGCGACGAAGTAGAAGCCGCCTTTAAAGACAGCGGAATGAAATTCATAAGAGTGGACGCCGAAGAGAGATTTTTGAACAAACTCAAGGGAGTTACAGACCCTGAGAGAAAGAGGAAAATCATCGGAGAAGAATTTATCAGAGTTTTTGAAGAAGAAGGCAAAAAAATAAAAGCCGTTGACTACCTTGCACAAGGCACCATCTATCCCGACATAATCGAATCGGGACTGGGCGATGCCGCAGTTATAAAATCCCATCACAATGTGGGAGGACTGCCCGATGCAGTGGACTTTAAAGAAATAATCGAACCCTTGAAAATGCTCTTCAAAGATGAAGTCCGTGAACTGGGCAAAGAACTGGGACTGGAAGACTACCTAGTAAACCGCCAACCCTTCCCCGGACCCGGACTTGCAATAAGAGTTATTGGAGAAGTCACCAAGGAAAGACTTGAAATACTAAGAGATGCCGACTACATCTTCAGAGAAGAATTGGAAAAGGCAATGCCTGCAAGGGAAATAAACCAATACTTCGCAGTGCTGACCGACAACAGAACCGTAGGAGTAATGGGAGACTTCAGAACCTACGACTACACACTAGCTCTGAGAGCAGTAAAAACCACGGACTTTATGACAGCCGACTGGGTGAGAATCCCCTACGAAGTGCTGGACAAAATCTCCAACAGAATAGTAAACGAAGTACAGCACATAAACAGAATAGTTTACGACATAACAAGCAAACCACCCGCTACCATTGAGTGGGAGTAAAATATTAAGCGTTTTATAGTCTTAGAATATGCCTTAAATAAAGGATTTCTAAGACTTTTTATTTTTTAATGCTATCCTTTATGAATCAATCCGCTAAAAATTAAGGAATCTAATTGATCAGCTACCTTTTCAGTCCAGTCTTTAATGCGGATTCGTGACATCCATTTTCCTGTTTTTAAATCTTTAGTTACTGATATAAAAATTACTTCTTTCTTTTGATTTTCTACGTCAGACCTTAGCTTTCCCTTATTTAAAGTGATATAAATTTTCTAAATATGCATTTCGTTTTTCAATGCGTTCTTCTTCGATCAATTTCTAAGGTTCACAGATTTCTAAACCACAAGAGGAATAATATGCAAGGGTCTAATCTTGCCATTTGCGATATGTTGCTTGGGAATGAGTGTATGACCGTACTTCTTGTTTTTCAATTTCCTTTTTTACAAGAATAGGCACAGTCTGCATTGTAATTAGCTTATAGCTCTTTTTCTTTAAAGCTAATAGAACATTCCCACTCTTCACTTATAGGTAATTTCTTAACATCAATATTGAAATTAAGATTTGATACTTTTTTGGATACGTTTCAAACAGATGGTAAATGAAAACCACGAGGATTTTACAAAAACTCTAATCCGCTTTGGAAAAGGTGTTGACGGCAAGGAACATACAAATGTAAGTATATTGCTACTAAGTAACTAAAAGCTAAAGAGTAGCTAAAGAACCAATAAGCAAAGAAGAATTCCGTCCTTGGAGCAATTAAGAAGTATAAGGCTGAAGAAAAAAAGCCAACAAAAAAAGAAAGGGGCTTCAAAGGAAAGTAGACGATAAGGGTTTGTCGGTATGAATTTCTTACTTTATTGATTATTTATGTGCAAAAAATAGCTAATTATAATATAATTTATGTACAAATAATGCACATATGTGTACAAAAGAGTGAAAATTATGAAATTTAACTACAATGAATTGTTTAAAAAATGATATATAAAAACATAAAGGAAAAAGACTTAATAGATAAAACAGATATATCACCTACGACAATATCAAAAATGACGAAAGGAGATGCGGTATCTCTAAGTGTTATAGGAAAGATATGCAAGGAATTTGGGACAAATATAGGTGATTTGATTTTAATAGACAAGCGGAGTTTGGAGGATAGGTAGATGAAAAGGAACATTTTTGAAGTAGTAGAAGAATTATTAAAAAAGAATGGAAAATATATCGCTGAAGACGGTAAGCTCCTAAAAGCAGTTGTTTATAGCGATGTAATGACGATGGATAAAAATCTTCTATCCTTGCTTTTGACAAGTGAAGAAATAAAAGAAAGATTTTTCCAAAAAATTGACGAAACGCTCGTTTTCGATAAGCAAAAATTTGCCTGGTTTATAGAATCGAAGGAATTTTTACCGGACTCATACACCAGGTATACGAACAAAATCGGTTTAACGCATAACGGAGACTTTATTTCAAAATCAAATGATGTGGTACTTGATTTTCCTTATAAAGATTGTGTTCTTGAAGGTGGTCAAGATAAAGACGATCAAAAGCGTAAAGAGATTTTTTATAATGAAACAATCGCAAGCGATGAAATAAGCAGGATGCTTGCTCCGAAAGTTTTCACGAATGCAAAGAGATATACGAAAGATGGTGTAGAAGAAAATATTA
The DNA here is from genome assembly GCA_030532275.1 of Peptoniphilus sp. Classification (GTDB taxonomy): domain Bacteria; phylum Bacillota; class Clostridia; order Tissierellales; family Peptoniphilaceae; genus Peptoniphilus_E. Next base: position 22,169 of record JAUNLL010000013.1, read on the forward strand.
CATTCTGTGAAGATGATAATTTGATTATAAAAGGCAATAACTTAATTGCACTTTCAAGCTTGCTGAAAAGATATGAGGGCAAGGTG
>JAUNLL010000107.1 GCA_030532275.1 Peptoniphilus sp.
TACTAAGGCTCCGCTCAATGCCACAAATCCGTTGGAAATTGCCAGTCCCTGAATTTTTATCATGCCGGGGTCCTTGGCCATAGTCTTTACAAGAGTTGGATTATCTCCCGTTGCCTTTAGCAAAAATCCCGCCTTCGTCTTCATAAATTCATCCAGAGCAATTTTCAGCACCACAACTATGGGTATCATGACAAACAGCACCTTATAGCTCAATAGAGATTTAGGGATTATGGAATTTATAAATCCGTTGTTAAAAATCGTGTTGTTGTTAAAAATCGGCACATTGGCTTTGCCCGCTACGAATAAATTGATGGTGTACAGAGCCGTCTGCATTATAAGTCCTGCAAGCAAATCCTTTACTCCCAATTTTATATGAATAAATCCTGTGGCTATTCCCGCAATGGAGCCTGCTAAAAAGCTGAAGACTAGAGCAAGCGCTGGATTAACTCCCTTGACTATTAAAAATACCGTAACAGCCGCACCCAAGGGGAAACTTCCGTCCACCGTCAGGTCCGGAAAATCTAAAATTATATATGCGATATAAAGTCCCAGAGCAAGGAAGACATAGGTCAAACCTTGCTCAAAAATTCCTATAATAATATCCATTGGATCTCCTTAAATTATCTTTGTTTGGGTTGTTCTATTTGTTCGAAGACTTCAACAGCTCTGCCTGTTAAATCGGCCGAAAATTCAATACCTAAGTTTTTCGCTACTTCACTGTTTAAGTACAGGCTTGAATTGGTGATTATTTCAAAGGGCATTTCAGAAGCCTCAGCTTCTCCCTTTAGAACCTTAGCTGCCATATCTCCTGTTTGTTCTCCAAGGGAAATGTATTCAATTCCTTCCGATGCAAGACATCCTATTTTCACTTGTTCAATTTCAGAACCAAATACAGGTATATTTTTACTTGCAGCCTTGTCAAGAATTGTGGGAAGTGAATTTACAACTGTATTGTCGGTCAAATTAGTAAGAGCATCCACCTTTGATAGTATATTGTCTGTCGCAAGAGGGATATCCGCCGTAGTTGTAACACTGCCTGTAATTAATTCAAAGCCGTACTTAGGTGCAAGCTCTTCATAGGTTTCAACCATGGATATGGAGTTAGCTTCACTTGTAGTATATAAAATTCCCAGTTTCTTCGCTTCGGGTAGCACTTCTCTCATCATCTTAAGTTGCGCTTCCACAGGTAGAGTATCGCTCGTTCCCGTAACATTGCCCACGGGAGTACCGTCTTCCTCTGCAAGTTGTGCAGCCACCGGGTCACTTATTGCAGTATAGATTACCGGAATATCCGTTTCACTTGCGGCGTTGAAGGCACTCATCGCAGCAGGTGTTGCAATTGCAATTATCATATCGTATTTATTAGCCACGAAGGAGTCCGATATCTGACCTGTTATGCCCATGTCAGCTTCAGCATTTTGATAATCTATGGTCAAATTCTCCCCTTCTTTAATTCCGTTGTTTTCAAGTCCTGCTATTACACCCTCTCTACAGTTGTCAAGAGAACCGTGTTGAGCAAATTGAAGTATTCCCACTTTATATTCCTTGCTTTGTTCTTCTGTCGCTGTCGTTCCGGACGTGTTATTTTCCTTTGTATTACTTGAAGTACCCTTTCCTCCACAACCTGTAAGCAATAGTCCTGCCACCAATACTACTGATAATAATTTCTTTAAACTCATTTTCTTCTCTCCTTTTAAATTTTTTTAATCTACTTGATAGACTAAGGAATGAGAAGGATGGAATAAAAAAAAGACTTCCATCCCCATGGGACAAAAGTCATAACTTCTGCGGTACCACCCAAATTTGCATTTAGCACTCTCATATCCAATACTATCATATTGGTCCCAATATAACGGTAGGGTTCCGTCAGGCATTACTTTTCTTTCGAATTTCTTCCCGCCCTCAGAAGTCCATTCAATGAAGATAAATGTAGGTGCTCACAGCATATGCACCACTCTCTTGACATTTACAAATTCATTTACTACTCTTCGTTTTCGGTTTTACATAGGTTCAGTATACTACAATATTTTCTATTGTCAATAAATAAATTGTAAATTTATTGATAATTAAATTTTTTAACACCCTTTATTTAGGAAATCGGCAAATTCCACAACACTTTTTATTTTTTCTTCGTCCATAAATTTTGAACCGTATCCCAAGTGCCTATGCCCAAGCATACCCTTATAGTTCAATTTGGAATGCCTGCAGTATCTTTTAATTCCCTCTTCAAAAAGGTCGGGACCCTTGTTTATGCCATATCCAAAGGTGGTTATAACAGCCAGATCTTTACCCTGCCATAGGGATAGATCTCCAAATTCTCCGTAGTATTTATTCATCCCGTAGACAAATCTGTCAAGAACTGCCTTCATAGGCGCTGTGCAGTACCACGAATAAATGGGAGTTGCCAACACTATAAGATTTGCATTCAAAGCTAAATCAAAGATATACTGCATATCATCCTTTATGGGACATCCAAATCTATCGCTGAATTTTTGGCACTCTCTACAAGCTATGCAACCCTTTAATTTCATATCATAGAGATGAAGATCAACTACTTTGTCGCCTGATTTTTCCCTTTCATTTTTAAAAATTTCAACGAGGGAATTAGTATTGCCACTTTTCCTCGGACTTCCTTTTAAAATCAATGTATGCATATCATCAGCCCCTTATGCTGAAATCCATATTTTCATCCGTTATTAAAAGTATTCTGTCCTCTTCTTTGATTACAGTATTACCATCTGCATTTATGAACTTGCCGTTTCTATCTATTGACAATATCAATTTTTTGTCATCTAATCTCAAATCTACAATTCTTAGTCCTATCCAAGGATGGCCTGCATTTATTGAAAATTCCATGATCTCCTGCCCGCTGTAATCAAAATATTCTTCACCGGCAAGTACCACTACATCG
>JAUNLL010000108.1 GCA_030532275.1 Peptoniphilus sp.
TGTTCTAAGGCATAATCATTTTTATCTGTTAAATACTTTTTATACAGTAAAGTTGATTCTTTTCCTGAAATAAATTCTTTTCTTGATATACCCAGGTATCTTTCGATGTCAATTTGTCGTATTTTGTCGAGATTTAATAGATAATTATATTTTTTTACATATTGATACAAATCAAAGCTTGTAAATTCATCTGAATTTAGTTTATAAAAAGACTTTTTTGCTTGAATAAAGGGAAGATCGAAAAACTTGCCGTTGTAGGTTATTATTTTCTTATCCTTTAAATTTATCTCCTTCAATAATTCAAATTCTTCCTTTAAATTTTCGGCAAAGAGGAGTTTTATAGTTGTATGTTCTTGAATATGAATGGTGCCAATTAAGATTATATTGTCTTTTTCTCTTGAGAGTCCTGTGGTTTCAATATCCAAGACGGTATATCCCATGAATTTATTTAAAATATATTCATTTGTAATTTCATAATCATATTCATAAATTTTCATTTTTCACCTGTTCCAAAAAGTTGATAAAGAGAGCGCAAGTTACTATAATTATATTGATAATTAAAGTATAGCGTATTAAAAAAATGTGTAAAGATAGGTGTATGATGATATATTTAGATAATTGTGCAACAACTAAACCGAGAAAAGAAGTAGTGGATAAGATCATTAAGTCCTTTGAACAAGACTTTGCAAATCCTTCTTCTCTTCACAGTTTTGGACAGGATGTGGAACACAAGATAGAGGAAGCGAGAAAGAACGCCGCTAATTTAATAGGAGCAAATCCCGAAGAAATATATTTCACATCGGGTGGGACAGAAAGCAATAACATAGCTTTAAACGGTTTTATAGAGAAGAATAAGAGATTTGGCAATGAAATTATCACTACATCCGTTGAACACTCTTCTGTAATTGAAAAACTCAAATCCTATAAAAATGAAAATTATAAAATCATAGAAATAGGGGTGGATAATAAAGCTAATATTGATTTAGATGAGTTGTATTCAAAAATAACGGACAAAACAATCCTTGTTTCGATAATACACATTAACAATGAAATAGGCACATTGGCTCCCATAAAAGAAATAGTAAAAAAAATAAAGAGCATCAATAAAAATATATTTGTGCATGTTGATGGAGTTCAATCCTACGGCAAGATAAAAGTAGATGTCAAAAGTTTAAACTGTGACAGCTATTCGGCATCAGGGCATAAAATTCATGGACCCAAGGGCATAGGTATACTTTATCTAAAGAAGGGAGTTGGAATTGAACAATTGACCTATGGAGGTGGACAGGAAAAAAATTTGAGATCAGGCACTGAAAATGTTCCGGGCATAGTAGGAATTGGAGAAGCGGCAAGAATAATGTCCGAAAATTTTTCTGAGGAGCAAAAGAAGATAAAGAACCTAAAGAGATATTTAACAGATAAAATTGAACTTAATTTTGAAGATTTTATCATAAATACTCCGCAACAGTCTTCGCCCTATATACTTTCAGTTTCCTTCAAGGATATAAGGGGAGAGGTGCTTTTGCACTATCTTGAGCAGGATGAAATATACATTTCCACAGCCTCTGCCTGCACATCCAATGGAACTCACAAGAGTAAGGTGTTGGAGTCTATGCACCTTGATAAAAGTTATGAAGACGGCACGATAAGGCTATGTCTGTCCTATGAAATATCAGAAGAAGACATAGATGAATTTATAGATAAATTAAAAATTTACGTAGATGAGATTAGAGATATTATGAAAAGGTGATATTTTGGATAGAGTTATAAGCTATAGTTTAGGGGAAGTAATGCTCAAAGGAAACAACAGAAAATCCTTTATAGATAAAATAATAAAACACATAAAAAATTCCATTGAAGATATTGAACACGGTTCAATTTATTTGGATATGGGCAAAATCTATATAAATGCAGAAGAAGAATTCATAGATGAGATTGTAGAAAAGACCATTGATATTTTTGGAATAGTTTATGTCAGTCCGTGCATTAGAATAAGCAGAGATATGGTGGAATTTGAAGAAGCTGTATTAAAAACTGTGGAAGAATACAAAGAAGATGGATACAGGACGTTCAAAGCACACAGCAAAAGATCCGATAAAAATTTCCCTACAAAATCAATGGATTTGAACAGAGAAATAGGATCGATAATACTTAAAAATACGGATTTGAAGGTAGATGTCCACAATCCTCATATGTATATTTACTGTGACATAAAGAAGGATATTTATCTGTACAGCAAAAGATATAAAGCCAGAGGAGGACTTCCCGTAGGAACTAACGGAAGGGGACTTTTGCTTTTATCTGGAGGAATTGATTCGCCGGTAGCTGGATATATGATGGCTAAGAGGGGGGTTCAAGTGGATGCACTCCATTTTCATTCCTATCCCTTTACATCGAAAAGAGCGGAAGAAAAAGTACACAATTTGGCGAGAATACTGTCAAAATATACAGGTGATATAAAAATACATTCTGTCAATTTGTTGCCGATACAAAAAGAAATAAATAAAAATTGCCCCGAAAGAGAAATGACAATAATATCCAGAAGATTTATGATGCGAATAGCAAGAAAAATTTCTGAAATAAATGGGTATAAATCCATTATAACGGGGGAAAATTTAGGACAAGTTGCATCACAGACTATAGATGGTTTAAATGTGACTAACAACATAGCGCAAATGCTGGTTTTTAGACCGTTAATAGGCATGGATAAGGTCAATATAATTGAAGTTGCACAAAAAATAGGAACTTATGACACATCAATTTTGCCCTTTGAAGATTGCTGTACTGTGTTTCTTCCGAAACATCCTGTGTTGAAACCAAAACTGCAGGATATTGAAAAATCTGAATCAAATTTAGATGTAGACCAATTAGTT
>JAUNLL010000014.1 GCA_030532275.1 Peptoniphilus sp.
CCTATTCATGGCTGTATAAATCAAAATCCTACAAGGTATTTGCCATAGTCATTCCTCCTTTGGCTCTTCTTTTGGGAAATCTTTTTAACGGGCTCGTCGTTGCGGGAACTATATTTCTTGTAGAGATTGTCTTTGCCTTCGCATTGGAAAATGAAGTTCAGAATTTCACAGGACAAAAATAATTGCAAAGATTCAGATTTAAAATCAACGACGAAAAAGGACGGTAGTACCGTCCTTTTTCACTGCCCTTTTTTTGAAGTTTTTTCAGATTTGTCCCCTTTATTTTCCGCAGCTCCTTCACCTATCAACACGACTTTGTCCTGAGCGATGTAGTTGGAATTTGAAATCTTGACGGTTTCAACTACTTCTCCGTCTTTGATTATCTCCTTGTAGGTGGCGTAGCTGTATCCCTTTGCGCCCTTTTTCTCAACTTTGCTTTCGCCTTCTTCCAGTGCCACGGTGTATTTTTTCACGGTGTTGGGTTCGTTTACACTTAACAACTTGGGAACTATCTCCACTTCATAGTCCCTGTCTGCAGCGTTGCCGAAGATTTGAAATTTAAGTTCGGATCCGTCTGCGAAGGATTTGATATATATGTTGTGATCGGTGTTGTTTACAAATTTCAAGTCCTTGTAACCTTCCGCCACTGCGGCATCGGTGCCCAAAGGGACATAGGATATAGGTCTTGAGTGATTGTGTCTTTCCACGATTTCAAGGTCGGATCTTATGAGTGCGTTGTACAGCGTCGTGGATACTTGGCAGATTCCTCCGCCGATTCCCTGGTCGAATTCTCCGTTTATTATCACAGCGGCATCTTTAAAACCCGTCGCTGATGAAATGGTACCCACGGTGTTGTTGAAGGATATCTCCTCCTTGGGTTTTACCAACAAATCGTTGAAGTATCCCGAGCCTAAGAGTATGTTGTCCTTTCTGTTCTGTATGGACTTGGCGTAATCGGTGCTAAATTCAGCATAGAGGGAGTCAATTCCTTCAAATTCTTCTTCCCTTATGGCGGGATAGGAAATTATCAGCGGAATTTCCACCGAATTTTTTGCAGCTATGTTGTCCATTATCAATTGTTTTAATTGGGATGCATCGGCATATCTTCCGTTTTCAGAGTTTAGAAGCGTAAATCCGTTGTTTTCATCATAGTATATGCCGGCGCTGACAGGCTCTTTGTAGACCTTCATCACCAATGTGTTTATGGTTTCATCAACCTTTGCATTGTCAAAACTCTCTTCAAGATTGATGTTTCTGTTGAAGATCGCTCTGCTTGTTATATCCCAAAAGTTTTTGAAGTAGGATTGACTTCTTCCCACATTGTAGGCTTCTTCCACGGCCTTTTCCACATCTAAGCTGTATCCCATATCGTCGTAATCTATGAAGTAGCTCTCTCCCAGGGCGGTGAATTCAAATTTAGAGTTTTTTAACTCCTCCGCCTTGATATCCTTTATTTTTTTAAGTGCTTCTTCCCTGGACATATTTCCCACATCTATTTTGGAAATTTTTGTCCCTCTGTGTATTACTTCCTTCTTGCTTTCTATTGAATAGTAAAAAAATGCAGCTGTTAAAAGAGCCAATATGGCAATTACCGCAATTTGTTTTTTATTCATCTCCATGTTATTTCACCCTTTGATATTTACAATACTGTCTTATGCTGCACTCTTCGCAGAGAGGATTTCTCGCCTTGCAAACTCTTCTTCCGTGAAAGATCAGCAGATGGTGCGCCTTAGTCCAACGAGCCTTGGGTATCTTTCGCTGAAGGGCTTTTTCCGTGTTTAAAACATCCTTTTCATCGACGAATCCTATCCTGTTGGCAAGTCTGAAGACGTGAGTGTCCACAGCGATGGCAGGTACTCCGAAGGCATTGGATGCCACCACGTTGGCGGTCTTCTGACCCACTCCGGGCAATTTCATAAGTTCCTTTATCGTGGAGGGTACTTTAGAATCATATTCTTCCACGAGCATCTTCGAAGCCATGTAGATATTTTTCGCTTTGTTATACAGTCCACAGGTTTTTATGAGAGGTTCAATCTCATCTATGCCCAAATTTAAAAAATCCATGGGTTCATTGTACCTTTTAAACATTTCTTCCGTGACGATATTCACCCGCACGTCGGTGCACTGTGCTGAAAGTATTGTGGCTACTAGAAGCTCAAAGGGGGTACTGTGATTTAACTCGCACTGTGCATCGGGATAATCTATCTCCAGCAAATCAAGAACTTCTTCCGCTTCTTTTTTCGTAAGTAATTTTCGCATTTAATCAATCATTTCCATATCTATATTTATTATTTCGACAGAATCAAAATTATCTATAAAGTCCACGACCTTGTTCATAACCTCATTTGCAAAGACGGAATCATTGGCCACTGCCGCAATGCCCAACTCCGCCACTTGCCACAGGTCGTTATTCCCCACTTCTGCAATGGAGATATTGAATTTGTTCTTCAATCGTTCTATTAAAGATTTGAGTATTCTTCTTTTTTCCTTGAGGCTGTTAGGCGAATACAACCTAAGTTCAACCAGGCATCTGCAAATAATCATAAAAAGATTATATCACAAAATCCTAAATTTAATTTTAAAAATCTATTGACAGATAGGTTAACTGTATATATAATTTGCATATAACGTATAACAGTTATAACAGTTGTGAGGTGCCTTATGAGTATTATATTTTCAAAGGACAATAAAACTCCCATATACTTGCAAATTGTGGAGAATATCAGATCCGAAATAATGAAAAACAATTTAAAATCGGGAGACAAACTCCCCTCCATAAGATCTCTATCCAACACTTTAGAAGTTTCCCTGATCACGGTCAAAAAAGCCTATGACCAGTTGGAAACCTTGGGACTTATAACCACACTCCCCGGCAAAGGCTCCTTTGTCAGTGAACAAAATGTGGACATAATAAGAGAAAATCAACTTCTGCAAATAGAAAAGGACCTAGAGAGAATTTTAAAATCCGCAGAAGAATATGGAATCGACAAGCAAGCTCTAATAGAAATAATAAAGTTATTGTGAGGTAAAATATGCTGAAACTTAAAAATGTTTACAAAGATTACTACGACTTTGAATTTGAACTCAAAGACATATCCTTTGAATTGGAGGAAGGATATATCATGGGTCTGATCGGTCCCAACGGAGCCGGAAAGACCACCATAATCAATTTGATAATGAACTTGATGAAGCCAACCAAGGGCGAGATAGAAATATTCGGCAGAAAAAACATCTTGGAAAACAACGAATATATAAAGGACAACATCGGCTTTGTATTTGATGAATCCATCTATCCTCCATATCTAAATCTGGATAAGTTGGAATTCATTCACAAAAACACCTATTCAAACTTCGACAAAGAGTACTTTGATGAATTGGTGGACAGATTTAAAATAAGCAAATTAAAAAAGCTGAAGGACCAATCCAAGGGAAATATCATGCGAACCCAAATAGTCCTCGCCCTTTCACACAACGCCAAATTCATAGTCATGGACGAGCCTTCTCAAGGTCTTGACCCCGTGGTGCGCAGAGAGCTTTTGAAGGTACTGAGGGAATACAGGGAAAGAACCGACGCCGCCATACTCTTCTCCACCCATATCACGGAAGATCTGGAGCAGATAGCCGACTACATCACCTTCATCAACAGGGGAGAATTGGTCTTTACCACGGACATCGAAAGTCTGAGGGACAAGTACAAGATACTCAAGACCACCACGGAGAAAAAAAGGCTCTACGACGGACAAAATTTCATCGGATTTGAAGAGAAGGACTCTTATTTCTCCGGTCTGATCGAAAAAGAAAATATCAAAAATTTGGCAGAGGGCGATATTTTAAGAGAAGCCACAATTCAAGATATAATGTACTACTACGGGAAGTGATCATATGAAAGATTTAAAAAAATATCTATACATGCACTATACAAGCTCACAAAGAGGTCTTTATGTGATTACGATGATTTTTATAGTGCTTTCCTTTTTCCATTTCGTCAATGCGAATTTCAAATTCGGCGATAATCCTCAGCTCTTCATGGTAATCTACCATGTGTCCCTGATCCTTGCCATAAGTACGCTCAAACTCCTTGATGCAGATAAGAGGTTCCTCTTATCCCTACCACTGAATAATTTCAAAATCTATCCCTGGAGCATTTTGTTATTTGAATTCATGGTCTTGGGTTTCTACTTAGTCCTGTTTCTGCCCTTCTACCTGCTGACAGGCACTTCACCGGGATATTTTTTATTAATGGAAACAAATCTCCTGCTGTTGGGAGCGCTGCTTAATTTGCTTGCAACATATTACAGAAATTTGAAAAAGCTGATTTTTTCTTTGTACTGGCTTTTTCCACTCTTTCTATTAATCATCGGGTTTTCTGCATACGCAGGTCCCTTCACGGACAGCTTCACAAGGTTCAATTTAATCATGATGGCTGTTTTCCTTCTGCTGTTCACGATACTTGCCCTCGGCTTCAAGGACCATGTGTTGAAGGAAAAAGTTAAAAATAAAGACAGAGAGAGCAAGAAAATCAAGGACGCAGAAACATCAAAATTCGGTGCCTACCTTAGGCTCAAACTGTGGACAGCACTGGAAACTAAGTCCCATAGGCTTTTGATCCTAATCTTGCTGATAATGGTGCTGATTGATAGGATGAGTAATAAGACACTGGGGACTGCAATCTTTAACGCTGTTCCCTTTGTGGTGATTTTGCTTTTGATCTATCCGCCGGAAAATATTTTAGCGGCCTTGCCCTACGATCTGCACAAAATATATATAAGGGACAGAATATTCAATTTCCTTTTATTTTTAATATTTAACGCAATCTACTTTTCAATTGCTTACTTCTTAAAGATAAAAACTGCCGATGTACTGCTGAGTTTATTCTTGAGAAACGCTTTTTTATTCTCCATTGCCAGTTTGTTCTCCTTTAACAATTCCTTCAACATCGCAATGGTGACGGCATTGTATTTTCGATACAACTTCTTTGAGATATTTATGAATTTGAGTTTAAGAGGATACCTGATTGCAACCATCATCTTTCTATTGATGTATTCAATCGGGCCGGCAATCATCTTCAATTTCTTCAAGGATAGATATGCAATGAGGGCCAATCAAAGTCCGAAAAAAAGTCTTTAATTCGCTCAACAAAAGAGCCCTTGGGTTCGTAAAAATTCACTAAATAAAAGGCACCTATTCCATAAATCTTTAACCTGCAAGATAAAAGTCTGTATATTTTCCAATTTAGGGTATCTATGATTATGTGTAAGATTAAAGATTGAATTGAAGTATGACAATATCTATTTATATCTAATCGGATATTTATAGGATGTGAATTTCATAAAGGGGTTGAAAATTTTGTCCGGAAAAATTAAAGCAGGTTCTGCTGTACTGAAGGTATTAAAGGGATGGGGCGTTGATACTATTTATGGTATTCCCTCAGGAACACTAGGTGGATTGATGGATGCCCTAGCTGAAAGTGAAGATATTAATTTCATTCAAGTAAGACATGAGGAAACGGGAGCCTTGGCAGCCGATATGCAATGGAAATTCGGTGGTCCTTTAGGCGTCGCCATCGGTTCAGGAGGACCCGGAGCAACTCATTTGATTAACGGTATATACGATGCATATATGGATCATATTCCCATGCTTGCCATACAGGGCAGTAGAAATAACCACGAACTGAACTTCGACTACTTCCAAGAACTGAACCAAAACCCTATGTACGAACACGTTTCTGTTTACAATAGAAGAGTTGCAAACCCTCAACAACTTCCAAAGGTCATTGATGAAGCTGTTAGGGCTGCCATAAGTAGAAGGGGACCTGCAGTTGTTGAGATACCTGTGGATTTCGGCTATGTTGAAATAGACGAAGATTCCTATTATTCATCCGGTCCCTTCCATAGAGAATTTCCTAAAATAGCACCGGAGGAAGAAGATGTCAATAGGGCTGTCGAAATCTTAAATAGGGCTAAAAGACCTCTCATCTATGCCGGTAGAGGAGTTAACTCTTCAGGAGATTTGGTCATGGAACTTTCCAAAAAAATAAAAGCTCCCCTCATGGTTACAGGAATAAACTTTGATGGCGTTGACTATGATTATGAGGGACTTGCCGGCTCTGCAGGTAGAATTTCATGGAAAACGGGCAATGAAATGATCTATGAAGCGGATACAATTCTATTTTTAGGTTCCAACTTTCCCTTCGCTGAAAAAATGCAAATTTTCAAAAATACAGACAACCTGATACAAGTTGATATAGATCCCTATAAACTGGGAAAAAGAGGCAAGCCAACTCTTGCAGTCTTAGCAGATGGCGGACTGTTTACTAAGGCTCTTTTAGAAAAAGTGGATCCGGTAGATGATTCAGCTTGGTGGAGAGCAAGTATTAAAAATATCAAAAACTGGAAGGCCTATACCAAAAAATTAGAGGAGAAAAAAGAAGGCGAACTTCAATTTTATCAAGTCTATAATGCCATAAATAAATACGCTGATGAAGATGCGATTTATTCAGTGGATGTAGGCAATACGACACAAACATCCATCAGACACCTTCACATGACAGATAAAAATATGTGGAGAACCTCCCCTCTCTTTGCAACAATGGGTATTGCCATTCCGGGAAGCATAGCAGTTAAAAAAGATAATCCCGACAGACAAGTTTGGAGTCTTAGCGGAGATGGAGCCTTCAATATGTCCTATCCCGATATAAAGACCAATGTCCAATACAACTTACCCGTTATAAATGTAGTATTTGCGAACACCGAATATGCCTTCATTAAAAATAAATACGAAGAAACTAACCAGCACTTATTTGGAACTGATTTTGATGATGTCGACTACGCAAAAATCGCCGAAGCTCTGGGCGCTGTTTCCTACTCGGTGAGAAGGATCGAAGAAATTGATGAAGTTGTAAAAAAGGCTGTGGAAGATAATAAAAGGGGTAAAACCGTCGTTATAGATGCAAAAATCACCAATGACAGGCCCTTCCCGGCAGAAAGCATGGTTTTAGACCCAAAATATCACCCACTGAAGGAAATAGAAAAGTTTAAGGAAAGATACGAGGCTTACGACCTCATACCCTTTAGACAATTTCTAGAAGAAGAAGGTCTGGAAGAAAGAAATATTAGATAGTGTAGGGTTTTGCCTATGAATCTGTCTTGACTAAGATAAAAATAATATAAATAAAAGGTAGTGTAATTTAACACTACCTTTTTTAATCCTTTCCGACAAAGGCTCTTGTTCATCACGATCAGGGGGTTTGCACCCAAAGCCCTGTGGTTAAGGCATGTACAAGTTGTCCAAAATGAATTCCAATTTTTGGTGCAACAGATGCAATTAAATTTCATATAAATTCAATTGCTTTGCCCTTGCTTTGCGTTCTAAGTACCTTTGCTTGTCCAATTCTTTTCTGTGAGGATAATTCTTTATTATTTCAATTTCCTCTTCCGTTTCCCCTTCTATACCTGCCAGTTCTTCACCTTCTTTGAGTTTAAGTGCGGCATAGGTTATAAAGCCCATGGCTGCCACATATCTCTTGCCCGATACGGAATCCTCTCCGATGAATTTGACGAATATCTCCATGGATCTTTCGCTCACTCCGCTTATGAAGGCTTTGCCATAAATAAAATCTCCCAGATTTATCCCTTGGAGGAAGTCAAAGCTGTTAAAGGCCGCTGTGGTGACCCATCCTCTTCTGTGTTTTATCGCCACCACGGCGGAAAGGTTGTCCGCCCATTCCAGCAGTTTCGCTCCATATACTCTGCCACCCTCATTTAAGTCCGTGGGCAGGGTCGCATGAGTGAAGGACACTCTGCTTTCGGAGGTTTTCTTTATTTTCTTCATATTCTAAAATTGCCTTTCTTCTGATTTTGATTTTGCTATATTCATTGCATGATTTTTTCCATTACATCGGATACTTTATTGCACTGTATGATTTCAAGGTTGTCGAAGTGCTTTTTGTTGATGTTGACAGGAGCGACGAAGGCTCTTTTAAATCCCAGTCTGTCTGCTTCCTTGAGCCTCAGCTCAAGAGATGGCACAGACTTTAATTCTCCCGTCAGTCCCACATCGGCGATGAAAACCGTAGCTGTATCTATGGCGATATTTTTCGCCGCAGAGTAAATACTCATTATGACTGCAAGATTGGATGCCGTTTCCTTGAGTTTTATTCCTCCCGTGGTCTTTACCACCACATTTTTATCCATAAGTCTTAAATTCGCCCTTTGCTCCAGTATGGAAATCAACGTGTTGAGTTGTTCCTTTCTCATGTTTTCCGAAATTCTTGAGGGATAGGGCAAAAAGTTTTGAGAACAGAGTGCTTCTATCTCCAATATTATGGGTCTTGTTCCCTCTCTTATGACGGACAATGCCGAACCGGGAAGTTCCTCTCCCCTTTTCCTCTGCGTCATAAAGTATTCGGAGGGGTTGTCCAAGGACAACAGTCCTCTCTCCGTCATGATGAAAAATCCCATTTCTCCCGTGGATCCGTATCTGTTCTTCGTGGTGAGCAGGTACCTGAGTTCTTCATTGCTTTCATTTTCAATTAAAAGCACCGTATCAACTAAGTGCTCCAAGGATCTGACACCTGCAAGTTCGTCTTCCTTGGTCATCTGTCCCACCAAGAACACCATTCTGGGTCTTTCCTGATCCTTTGCGATGTCCACCAATTTGTATGCACATTCCATGACTTGTGTGGGCGTGCCGGCTCTTGATTGCAGTTCCCTCAATGTAAAGGTCTGAATGGAATCCACAATTACCATGTCGGGATCTATCTTGCGGATCTCCTCAAGCACATCATCCATGACATTGCTCGAACAGACGTAGATATTTTCAGAAATTTCATCTTCTATTCTGTTGGCTCTGTTCTTTATTTGGTTTTCCGATTCTTCTCCCGATGCGTATAAAATCTTGTGACCCGTCTTTGCAAGGTCATTGGCCACTTGCAGTAGCAGCGTGGATTTGCCCGCTCCCGGTTTGGCGGTGATTATGGAAATGGAATCCTTTACGATTCCACCTCCCATCACTCTGTTAAATTCTTCTATATTGGTCTTCACTCTAAAGGAAGAGGAAGATTTCACATCTATGAGTTTTTTCGAAGTCACCGTCTTTTTTGCCCTCTTTGAACTGGTTCCCTCGGGAAGGATCTCCACTTCTTCAAGGGTGTTCCATTCTCCGCAGGAGGGGCATTTGCCGAAAAATCCCGTTGACTCGTATCCGCAGTTCCTACATAGAAACTTCGTTTTCTTTTTCTTCATGGGTAACTCCAAGTTTTTTCACTATTAATTTTCTATTGAAGTCCACTTCTATGCTGTCACCCTTGCCGAATTCCCCTTCGAGGATTTTTTGAGCTAATTCGTCTTCTATATGAGTTCTTATGGCTCTTTCCAAAGGTCTTGCTCCGAAGTTTTTATCAAAGCCCTTATCGGCGATATATTTTTCAATCTTCTTGGTGAAGGTCGCCTTTATTCCAATTTCTTCAAGTCTTTCCTTCAGTTGGTCAAGCATTATGACAACTATGCTTTGGACTTCCTTGGGTCCCAATTCCTTGAATATTATGGTATCGTCAAGTCTGTTTAAAAATTCAGGTTTGAAGGTGTCCTTGAGCGCAGAAGTCACTATTTCCTTTATCTTGTTGTATTCGCTGGTGTCCTTGTCCTCGCTTGAAAATCCTATGGTCGTCTTGTTTTTTAAACTGCTTGCTCCCACGTTGGAGGTCATGATTATAACGGTGTCTTTGAAACTTACAGTCCTGCCCTTGGAGTCGGTGAGTCTGCCCTCATCCAGTATCTGAAGCAGGATGTTGAACACGTCGGGATGTGCCTTTTCTATCTCGTCCAGCAACAAAACGGTGTAGGGATTTGTCCTGACGGCGTCGGTTAATTGTCCGCCTTCGTCATATCCCACATATCCCGGAGGTGAGCCCACAAGTCTTGATACCGAATGTCTTTCCATGTATTCGGACATATCTATCCTTATCATATCCTCTTCGCTGCCGAAGAGCTCATAGGCTAGAGATTTTGCAAGATAGGTCTTACCCACTCCCGTAGGTCCTACAAATATAAAGGCTCCCATGGGTTTGTTGGGATCTTTAAGGCCCACTCTTGATCTCTTTATCGCCTTGGCAATGGTGTCCACAGCTTCGTCCTGTCCTCTTACTTTCTTCTTCAGTTTCTTTTCAAGGTCGACTAATTTTTCCTTTTCGCTATCGTCCAATTTACTTACAGGGACTTTACTCCAACTGGATACTATTTCAGAGATTTGGTCGTAGGTGACCTTTTCTTTCTCTTTGTTTTCCTTGTAATTCTTGCTTTTTTCTTCAAATTCAGCCTTTAGCTTTTGTTCATTGTCCCTTAGAGATGCCGCCAATTCAAAATCTTGATTGCTCACGGCCTTTTGCTTTTCGTTGCTTATTCTCTCAAGTTCATTTTCATATTCTAATTTAAAGTCGGGACTTTCAAAATTCTTCACTCTTATTTTAGAGCAGGCTTCATCTATTAAATCTATGGCCTTGTCGGGCAAAAATCTGTCATTTAAATATCTGTCGGATAATTTGACAGCAGCTTCTATGGCTTCGTCGGTGATCTCCACATCGTGAAATTCCTCGTACTTGTCCTTCAATCCCTTGATTATGAGTATTGAATCCTCTATGCTCGGTTCTTCCACTGTTATGGGCATCAATCTTCGTTCAAAGGCCGGATCCTTTTCAATTCTCTTTCTGTATTCGTTGATGGTGGTAGCTCCGATTATTTGCAGCTCTCCTCTAGTCAAAAGCGGTTTTAAAATATTGGAGGCGTCAATTGCACCCTCTGCCGCTCCCGCTCCGATTATCACATGCATTTCATCGATGAATAAAATGGTGTCCTTGGAGTCTATGACTTCATTTATCACAGATTTAAGTCTTTCTTCAAAATCTCCACGGTACTTCGCACCTGCAATCAATCCTGAAACATCGAGAGTTCTTATGACCTTGTCCTGCATTATCTCAGGTACTTCCTTGTTGACAATCCTCATGGCAAAGCCTTCCGCGATGGCAGTTTTACCCACGCCCGGTTCCCCTATCAACACGGGATTGTTCTTCTTTCTTCTGGAGAGAACTTGAATTACCCTTTCAATTTCGGCTCTTCTGCCTATGATGGGGTCGATCTTGCCTTCCTTTGCCTTTTCATTTAAGTTGATTGTGTACTTGCCGAGTATGGTGTCCTCTCTTTCAGAACCCTGTTGTTCATCTTCATCTATTTCAGTATTCATTATGGCATTTTCAAGAGTGTTTGCATCCAATCCCAATCTTCTGAGTACTAAGACTGCAATGCCCTGTCCCTCTCTAACTATGCCCAGCAATATGTGTTCAGTGCCGATGAATTCAAGTCCGTCATCTTTGGCGGCTTCATAGGCAAGTTCAAATATCTTATTAGTTCTGGGCGTGTATATTAAATTTGCACCGGGAATTGCACTTCCCTTGGTTATTATCTCATAGGTGGCTAATTTCAAAGTCCTGTAATCCAGTCCCATGGTCTTTAAAATTTCAGCTCCCGTGCTTGATCCTTCCTTCATTATTCCCAGTAAAAGATGCTCGGAACCCACATAGTTGACCCTGGATTCCCTCGCTTCATTTTGAGCAAGCAAAATTGCCTTCTGAGCCTTTTGAGAAAATTTTTCGAATATATTCATAGGTTAAAAAACCTCCTTCATCATCTTTCTTATATTGTTCGCTCGCAAGATATTGCGCGATTTTTCATCTAAAAGCGCTCCTCTTTCCACTTGTAGATGACCGTTCTTAAATTTTTTTATGCAGTCCACCAAGTCCAGCTTTTCCTTGGGTTTCAAAATACTCAACTCTATTCCCAAAAACAAATCGCTCATCTTGTCTATCATCTCAGCCTCGTCTATGACCCTGGAATTTCTCAAAATTCCGAAGGCTCTGTTGACCAAGTCCTCCAAGTCTATGATCTCATCAAGGTAGAGTTTCTTTCTGTTTTGTTCTTCTATGTCCTCCACTTCTCTGGAGATGTTGAACAACTTGCTGAGATATTCATCCTCATCTATGCCTATGGTTCTATCCAAGGACAATTTGTAGATGGAACCCACCGCTCTATCTCCCGTGCTCAAAGAACCGATGCTGTATCCCAGTCTGTTCAATGTGTTCATGAGAGAATCCCTGCCGAAGTAGTTGATGGCCGGCAAGTGCAAGTACACTTCCGCCACCAAAGCGTTTCCGCAATAATTGGGATTTGATGTCAAATAGCCGAAATCTTCTCTGAAAGCATACTTGATATTGTCGTCAAGATAATCGTCCAATTCGTTTATCTCTTTGAAAGTATCCTTCAAATTCTTCTCCTTGGTGTTTTTGTATATCTCAATGTGATTTTCGCCGTGGACTCTCACGACCAAGTTGTTTTCATTTGTAAATACTCCGCTGAAGTGTTCGTGTTTCAGTATGCTTGCCGTGAGTATTCCCTCTTCATAGAGTTTGAGTTTCTCTAGGGAGGACAGATCTCTGGTCCTTCTCAGCTGAAAACCTCTCTTGGAAAGCACCTCATCCAACTTTACGAGGAGCTCATCGGCACTTTCGTTGTCTATTCGTGAAGGAAAATTAAGACCTGATACGTTCCTTAACAATCTAAGCTCACTGTACAGTATTACACTCATTTGCCTCTCTTAACTCCTTTAACTTATCACGTAAAACCGCCGCTTCCTCGTAGTTTTCCACATCTACAGCATTTTTTAACTTGCTCATCAATTCTTCCTCTTCACGCTTGTAGACGGGAGCTTCTCCTGCGCCCTTGGGGATCTTACCCATGTGCTTTGATGAGAATTTCAGGCTTTGAAGCATGCTTTCTATCTCCTCTTTAAACTCTTCATAACATTCTTCACAGCCCAATCTGTTTTGCTCCAGCTCCTTAAAGGTGGATCCGCAATTACCGCATTTCTTATCGCCGACAAAATTGTTGTTCTTGCCCGTCAATTTAAAAAGTTCCCTTAGAAAACTTTCCACCTTTTCAGTCACCACATTGTTGAAGACCATGTCCTCTCTCATCTTTTTTTCAGCACATTCAGCGCAAAGATGAACTTCATCTATTTGGTTACCGATCATTTTTGTATATGAAATAATCGCTTTGTTGTTTTTACAATTATCGCAAAGCATATTAACCTCCTATTGTAGGATCACGAGCATTATATTTTTCAATATGTCAGCTCTGAGTTCGTTTTTATTTTCATTGGCCTTGTTCAAAGATCTGTCATTGACCAAGACCTTTATGAGTTCTCCTTCTCTCTGTGTCAAATATTCAAGATGTACCAACTCGTCGATTATTTGATCTGCCTTTCCCTTAGTCAGAGAATCTCCGATCTCCTCCTTGAATATTTTTTCCATTCTGCTCTTGTTCTTTATTTCTACCCTTACTATTCTGATATAACCGCCTCCGCCTCTTCTTGATTCAACATAATATCCCTTGTAGGGTGTGAATCTTGTAGTCAAGACGTAGTTAATTTGCGACGGTGCACAGTTAAATTTATCTGAAATTTTCGATCTTTGAATTTCTAAATTTCCATCGGCTTCTTCTAAAAGCAAGTTTAAAAATTCTTCGATGGAATTTGAAAGTTTTGCCATATAATCACCTTTGACCATCTTTGCCTTTCAACTTAAAAAATAATCGATTATTTTCATAATCAACTACTTATATACTACATTGAAACCGTGCATTTGTCAATCCGAAATTGCATCGCATCAGTTCAGCACAAAGACATACAAAAGAATAAACACGACTTCCACAATCAACAACAAAAGAGCAACTCTCTCGATCTTGCCTATTGCCGAACTGAAGGTGTAGGAAATGTACTTATCTCGTGAAATGTCAATGTTCATGTACAAGTAACTCATCACCACGTTCAAAGCAGAAATTGCCGCGATTAAATAGTAGAATACACCAAAGGCTTCCTTAGCTCCCGGCCACAGCATAAAGAGGGTCACCGGCCACAAAATACACAGCAGTATGGTCAGTAGGACCTTTTTCTTAGCCGCACTTCGCTCCTCTTCCGTCAGTTTTATCTTTTTAATATCTCTCAGTGTAATTTGTCTTTTCTTTTTCTTGCCCATTATTACCCCCACTTTGTAGATGTGTTATAGTATAACATATGTCATGATAATTTCGGAGGTATACAATGAAAAAATATTTAATATTTATACTGGCACTCCTTTTAATGGGATGTGCAAAAAATGCTCCCGCACCACAGGGAGAACTTCCCACATACACCATACATTTTGCCTCCGGTGAAAAGTATTCCTTTAACACCATGCAGGCTCAAATAATGCGTGAAGAGGGCGACTCCAAAACTGCTGAAGATATAGATTTGACTGAAGAGATGGTAGTAGAGATCACAGAGTTGCTCTCCACCCTTGAAAAATCTCAAGAAGAAAATCATCAAGATCTCCACGACGGCGATATACAACTTCTATTCGATCAGCACTTGGGTGAATTCACCTATGAATATTTCAGAATTTGCGCAATAGATCCCTACGGTGAAAACAACGCACGATACTATAAATTTGAATCTGAGGACAAAGCCATTGATGGCGTTTACGAAACACAAAGGGACCTGCTTGCGGAAGTAAAAAATATACTGAAGGTACAGTAACTCTTATAAAACTAAAGCGGAACTCCTGCAGTTTTTAATTTAACTGTGAGTTCCGCCTTTTTAATCTTCGTGATTTACTTCGCTGTATAAAACTTCCATGGTTTCTTTGTAATTTTCATCTACAAAGGCCTTGTCCCCTTCGCTTAAAATATCTCTGTACTTTCCTTCTTCCCTCAAGTCGTAGTACAACACCACTTCCGACTGTATAACTCCTCGTTCATCTATGTATCTGTTTACATAGGTGGGAAATAATTTGTAACTTTTCAGCACCGTCTTATCTCCCGTCTTTTCTAAATTCAGTTCCACAAAAACTCCCGACTCCACTCCTCTTCTTCCAATCCATTTTATCCTTTGATTGGAGATTGAGTTGCCCATGGAATATATGGTAAATTTTTCCTCGCCTTCAAATTCTTTTGTTTCGAAGGGTTGCACCACATGAGGATGTGATCCCAGCACCGCATCGACACCATTCTCTATTAAAAAATCATTGAAGTACTTCTGTTTTTCCTTGGGTATTCTGCTGTATTCCACTCCCCAGTGAGGATAGCAAATTATATAATCAGCTCCTCTATTTTTAAGTTCACTTAAATCCTTTAATATGACTTCTTCATTCAAGGGAGATATCATATCCTTTTGATCATCTCCCACCAGGGGATCCAATCCGTTGAAGATCTCCGAATAGGATACAAATCCGATTTTTATGTTGTTGTATTCAACGATCAGAGGTTCTCTGTTGTCCACATAGGTTCCGAAATGCTTAATACCCGCCTTGTCCATGGCATCAATGGTGCTATGTACTCCCTCCACTCCCGTATCCAAGCAGTGATTGTTGGCAGTGGATAGAATATCAAAACCGGACTGCTTCAGATACCTGATCGCTTCCGGAGGAGTGTTGAACATGGGATGACCGCTGAGAGGTCTGTCGGGGTTTACAGTGCTTTCAAAATTACCCACCACCAGGTCCGCACCCTTCAAGTACTCCGAAACTCTCCTGTAATAGCTTGAAAAATCGTACTCTTCCCTCTCTTGGTTGAAATTGTTTTTGTAGAGAGGCATGTGGTACATTATATCGCCCGTCGCCCAGATCTTCACCTCGTGAGTTTCAGGTTCTTGAACTTCTTCTGTATCCTTTTTGAGCTCGTGGGCTTTATTTGTTTCTGCGACGTCTTTTCCCGTGGGAAATCCCATGTAGTACATCCCGATGGCCAGCGCCAGAGAAGCAAAAAAAATCGCCACTAGAGCGTAAATAACTTTTTTCATTTAATTCACCGTTTCAATTATATCATTTCCTTTTTATATTAAATATTAAGAAAAGTTTAAATTTAACGTGATTTGCAATTTAAAAGGACAAATAATTTTACAAAGCATCCTTTGAAAAACTACTTGTCCCGAAATATTTTAAATATATTCTTCTATTTTTGCGCTTTCAATTACTACATCTTCCACGGGTTTATTTCTGAAATCGACCTTGACCGATGCAATTTCGTCAACGGTTTCCATGCCTTCAAAAACCTGTCCGAATACAGTGTGTCTGCCGTCAAGCCAGTAAGCTCCGCCTAAATTTTCATAGACGTCCACTATTTCGTCGGGATATCCCTTTTCAGGACCTGCCGACCTCATCTTTCTGATGGTTTCTTCTTCAATGGGTCCCATTTGCACGATGAAAAATTGTGAACCGTTGGTATTGGGGCCTGCATTGGCCATGGACAGAGCACCTCTGAAGTTTCTGAAATTCAAATCGAATTCGTCTTCAAAGGGTTTTCCCCAGATGCTTTCTCCGCCAACTCCCGTTCCCATGGGATCTCCGCCCTGAATCATGAAGTTGTCTATAACTCTGTGAAATATCAATCCGTCGTAGTATCCTTTTTTTATCAATTCTTTAAAATTCTCCACCGCCTTGGGAGCAGCTTGAGAAAATAATCTTATCTTTATCTCTCCGTGATTTGTATTTAAAATTGCAATTTCTTCTCCCTTTTCAGGTTTCTTTAATTGTTCTAACATGTTTCCTCCTAAACTACACTTTTTACTCTGCTTACATATTTTTCCATATCTACCCTAAATCCTGCTGTTTTATCTCTTAGATATCCATATATTAAATTCACAGTAACTCCCTTTGTGCAACTTGACAGGGACATGGCCATCCAAATTCCGCTCACGCCTAAGAGGGGCATAAGCAGCAGCGCTACGGGAATCCTCATTATATTTAATATCACCGAATTGACAGCAGGATACTTTGTAAGGCCCAATCCGTTCATCATGCCCGTGGTTCCTATTTCATAGCACATGAACAACTCCGATATGGCATTTATTTTCAAATATCCAGCTCCTATGGCGATTACTTCTGCATCCACAGGTATGAAAGCTCGAAAGATATTTCTGCCGAAGAAGAAGAGCAGCATCGCCGCAAAGGCTCCTATGTAAGTCAGTATCTTCATTCCCTTTTGCCTTGCTTCCTTCAACCTCTCAAAATTCTCCGCTCCATAATTTTGTCCAAATATAGTGCTAAAAGCCGTGGCGAATCCCTCCGCAGTCATCCAAGATATGGATTCGATTTGAGCGCCTATGGTGTAGGCCGATATGGATGCAGTGCCGAAGAGGGCTATGTAGCTGTTTAATTTTATTCCCACAAGGGCGTGGACTATGGATGTTATAGCTGTGGGAACTCCCAACTCCAAAATATCCAAGCAAAATTTAAAGTCAAATTTCTCAAGAAAATTGACCGTCATAAAAATCTCACCGTGTTTTTTGCCTAGGAACAAGTATATAAACACCTGCATCCCTTGAGCAAGTACGGTAGCTATTGCCGCTCCGGCAACTCCCAGTTTGGGAAATATGCCTACGCCGAATATGAGCAGAGGATCCAAGACTATATTTGTGACAAGGGATATGGTGGATATTTTAAAGGGCGTCTTGGAATTGCCCTCTGCATAGTACACCGCCGAAAAAAAGGCTGTGAGAAAGGTGAAGGCAAATCCCGCTATGACTATTTCAAAATATTTCATCGCAAGAGCCTCAACATCTTGCTCCAATTTATAAATTCCCAAAAGCTCCCTTTTGAAAAAAATGCATATTAAAGTTGCCATCACAAAAATGACAAAATTAACTTGGAAACCGCTCCTCATTATGCTGATAAGGCTTTTTCTGTCCTTTTTTCCATAGGCTTGACTCATGCCCACGGAAAGACCTGTCTTTGCAATCAAGGTGAGCGCCTGAGATATCCAAACGAAAAATCCCACGCAACCCACCGCCGCCACCGCTTCCGTGGACAATTTTCCCAGCCAAATTAAATCCACCATGGAATATGCCATCTGTATAAAAGCTGTTCCCATGAGAGGTAGGGATAATTTCACCATCACCCTCATCACATCATCTTTTAAAATGTCTATTCCTCTGTTCATATTACTCCTATCAACAATCTCCCTGATCCGTTATTATCACAGGCCCGTCCTTAGTTATGGCGATTTGATGTTCGTACTGTGCGGAAAGAGAACCGTCCTTCGTCCTCGCCGTCCATCCGTTGTCGTCTATGGTCAAATCGTGAGCTCCCGCATTGATCATGGGTTCCACTGTAAAGACCATTCCCTCTGTAATTCTGATACCTCTGCCCGGTTTTCCGTAGTGCAGAACCTGCGGATCCTCGTGCATCTCCCTGCCTATTCCATGTCCTACAAATTCTCTGACCACACTGTATCCCTTGGGTTCCACATAGGATTGAATGGCGTGTCCTATATCTCCCAATCTATTGCCGATGACCGCCTTTTCAATTCCCTTGTACATAGCCTCTCGCGTGGTTTTAAGCAATTTCTTAGCCTCCTCCGATACTTCGCCCACTTCGTAGGACCAAGCCGAATCGGCAAGCCAACCGTCTACATTTACCACCATATCTATGGTGACTATGTCGCCGTTTTTTAATTCGTACTCCGAGGGAAATCCGTGACAGATTTCATCATTGACGCTGGAACAAATGGAATAGGGATATCCCTCATAGCCCTTTTGCTCGGGAAAAGCTCCTCTTTTCTTCAGGTACTTCTCTACAAATCTGTCGATTTCTATGGTTTTCACACCGGGTTTTATAAAATTTCTAAGTTCGTGGTGAACGTCGGACAAAACTTTGCCCGCCACCTTCATCTTCTCTATTTCTTCAGGTGTTTTTATTATTATCATCTTTTACTCCTTCTATAACATCCTTTAGATCAGGATCATCACTTGCCCAAATCTCCACATTTTTATTTAAAGCCACTGCCGATTTGTAATCCTGCATGGCTCTGTCCAATTTCTGCATCCTTGCATGGACACATGATCTGTTGTAGTACAAATTCACGCTGTCCGCATTTAACTCTATACCCTCTGTCAAAATCTTCAAAGCAGAATTCAAATCTCCCTCTTCGATATACAGTGCGGACATATTCAAGTATATATTTTCAAAATCTGAAAATTCCCTGGCCCTTTTGTAGTACATCATAGCTGTGTCATTATCTCCCCTAGCCTTGCATACCACTCCCATGTTGTAAAGCGCTCTGAAATACTCGGGATTTATGGCCAAACTCTTTCTGAAATATTTTTCAGCCATGGTGAAGTTCTTTTCATTTTCATAAATGGAGCCCATATCGTTGTAACTCACATAGTCATGGGAATCAAGCTCCACACACATCTCTAAAGCATCCAGCGCCGCTTCTCTGTCGCCCTGATTTAAGTATCGGTGCGCCAAGTAGTAATAGGCTCTGTCGTAGTAGGGGTCAAGTTCTATGGCCTTCTTGTAATTTGCTATGATCTCCGTGGCATTTCCCTGTCCCAATTCTGCAGCCAGAGCAAGTCCGTAGTAAGCTCCGGCGGAATTTTCATTTAATTCTACTATGGAGCGATATGCCCCTTCCGCCTCGATGAAGTTCTCCATTAAGAGGTGTATATCGGCTATTTCAAACAATATCTCCTCTTGTTCTCCCTCATCTCCGAAATTCATGGCCCTGCGGTAGAACTCCAGGGATTTTTCATATTCTCCCCTATGGTAAAAATCTTCAGCTAAAACCATATAATTATTGAGTTTTTTATCCTTTCGTGACATAAAACCCTCCTAAAGCTATATTATATCAAGTAAATTCAAAGTGTGCTATAATGTATTATCGGTGATAATATGAGAAGATTTTTGGATTTTAACACCTTTTTTAAAGGTAAATTCGGAGAAAAAATAGTCAAGCTGTCCCTGGACGGTGGCGCCACATGCCCCAACAGAGATGGCACCATAAGCCGCTCCGGTTGCATTTTCTGCTCCGAGAGAGGAAGCGGTGACTTTCTATCCCCTTTCTCAAAGATAGATATGCAAATGGAAGCACAAAAAAATCTGCTTAGCAAAAAGTGGAAGGCGGAAAAGTACATAGCCTACTTCCAAAATTTCACCAACACCTACGGAGATGTGAAACATTTAAAAAAATTGTACGAACACATCATAGCAAGAGATGAAATAGTGGGACTTTCCATAGCCACAAGGGCTGATTGCCTCGATGATGAAGTCATGGAAATGCTCGTGGATTTAAATGACAAGACCTTTTTATTTCTCGAAATAGGTATGCAGAGCATTCACGAAAAAAGCATTGAATTTATAAAGAGAGGTTACTCCCACGCTGTCTTTGATGAAAATATAAAAAAACTGCAAGAAAACAACATCAGGTACCTGGTGCATATAATCTTCGGATTGCCCGAAGAAACCAGGAAAGATATGCTTGCAACGGTGAAGTACACAGCGCAGTTACACCCCTTCGGCGTCAAATTTCACTCACTTTACATCCAAAATGACGCTCCCCTCTACCAATACTACAAAGATCATCCCTTTGAACTGCTGTCAAAGGAAGAATACGTGCAACTGGTATGCGACGCCATTGAAATACTGCCCGATGATGTGGTCATCCACAGAGTAACCGGCGATGCAGATAGGAAAAAACTCATCGCTCCCCTTTGGAGTGCCGACAAACTCTCCGTCATCTCATCCATAGACAGAGAACTCAAGGACAGACAATTGAGAAATCTCAAGGGTCAGTGACAACCCTTGAAATATCTTTATTATAGATATCAAACATGGTAATATATTAGTTGAATATAAGACGAAAGGATGTACCCCTATGAAAAAATATATCGCCGCTTTTGTGTCCCTTGTACTGGTAGCTCTCAACTTCCAACTTATACTCAGCCTTAAAAAAGATATGGCAAGAATGAATGTCAACATCATAAACTTGAAAAACTCCGTGGAATTCTATCAGTCCACGCTTCAAAGCAAGTTGGCACAGGCCATAGAAGACGGCAACTCCATTATTGAATCCTTTGACTACGATTTAAAAAATTTTGATAAGGAAAAAAAGACCTTTGAATTTCAATACAACATAGCGCCTAAGGAATATTCAATAAATTCAAAGGCATACCTATCCATAGACGGAATTCAAGAGGAAATGACACTTCAGGGATCCAATTTTGTCCTAAATAAAAATATTCCCATGGACAAAGATTTCGTCATAGAAAATTTTTCCTTGGTCGACGGTGAAAAAACCATAGTTCAAAAATTAAATTCGAAAATCTCCCCCTTGGGAGAATCCACCTTCAAAGTAGTGGGAATACCCTTAGGTTTTTCCTACGAAAAGGAGAAAGGACAACATGAATTTACAGTTGAAAAGACGAAAATGGACTTTTCCATCCACTACGGAGATTCCATTGACAGCGAAGATCAAACCTACAATCTGTACAAACCCAAGACCGCAAGCATAGTTGTATATATCGATGACGAAGTCGCAAAAACTATGGATTATGACATCGTATATAAATTTGAAGATGAAGCAAATGTGGACAAGATGTTAGGTTTCGATTGCTACATCGATATTGATGAGCTTAAATTTGAAGCACCTGCTCCCAGCAAGGTGGAAGTCAATTTTGAAATAGAAGACGAATTTGGATTAACTCACGTCATGAATTTGATAAGTAAAGAAATCTCAGAGGACGGATCCTTGCAAGAAGGTGAAAATTACATCGACAATTACATAAAGGACGACGGAAAAATCATATACTTCTACGATTCCTATTATTGACAAAAACTCTTAAAGATGCTCTTAATTAGAGATTTATTTAATCGGCATGAAGGTATTAACCTTTGTACCGATTTTTAAATGTCAACTTTTCCCATGAAATTCCA
>JAUNLL010000109.1 GCA_030532275.1 Peptoniphilus sp.
GATAGATTTATTTTCAGGATTTATCTTAGTAACTTTGCTTTCTGTCCTAACATCTACCTTGTATTTTTTCTTAAAGCCTTGGGGACTCATTAGCACAAGGTCATCAATGTTTTTTACTTCTCCTGAAAAATAGTTTGGAAGTGAGCAGTTTGAAAAAGAAATGTGTGGTCCTTGTTCAAAAATCACAATTTCTGCATCTTCATCAAGTCTTCTAAGCCTGGTTGCTATAGAAGCTCCGCCTGCTACTCCACCAACGATTAAATATCTTTGTGTCATATCTTCTCCTTGTCTCTTATATTACGTAATATACCTTCATTATAAATTACCCCATTATCAGACTTTAAAACATTATGATAAATAAGACATATAGTTTAGCTAAAAATAAAATATATAAGAAAAAAAGAGCAAAGTTTTCTTTATTCAAAATACTTTGCTCTTTAAAAAATTTTAGTCTACTTTTTTCTTTAAAAGTCCTAGAATTATTGCTGAAACTATAGAACCAATAACTATAGCCAAAAGATATTTTATAGGATTTTCTATTACTCCTATAACCCAAATACCTCCATGAGGAGCTCTTAGAGAACATCCAAATATCATGGAAAGCATTCCGGCAAGGGCTGATCCTACTACAGAAGCAGGTATTACTCTAAGTGGGTCAGCTGCTGCAAATGGTATTGCCCCTTCTGTTATAAAGGATAGGCCCATGATAATATTTGTAACTATGGTTTGTCTGTCTCTATCGCTGTACTTATCTTTAAATAAAATCATAGATAAGGAAAGTGCAAGTGGTGGCACCATACCTCCAGCCATAACGGCTGCCATTACTAGTGATGAACCTGATGCAAGGGAACCTGTTCCAAAAAGATAGGCTGCCTTGTTAATAGGACCACCCATGTCTACTGCCATCATTCCTCCAAGTAAAAGTCCTAGGGCAATCTTTGATCCTGAGCCCATGGTGTTTAGCCAGTTTGTTATTGCTTCATTTAAGCTTGCAAGTGGTGGATTTAATAAGAGTATCATTATTAAACCAATAGATAGGATACCAAAAAGAGGGAAGATTAACATAGGTTTAATTCCATCTAGGGACTTTGGTAGTCCTTTGCTTATCTTTCTTAAAAGAATGATAATATAACCTGACAAGAAACCTGCTACCAAGGCTCCAAGAAAACCTGCTCCACCAGCATTTGCCAAAAAACCTCCAACAAAACCAACAGTTAAACCTGGTCTATCAGCTATAGACATTCCTATAAATCCAGCCAAAACAGGTAGCATAAAGCCAAAGGCTGCTCCACCTATTTGATTAAATAAGGCTGCTATAGGTGTATTTGAACCGAAGTTTGATGGATCTATTGAATAGTCATCTAATAAGAATGCTAGGGCTATTAATATTCCTCCACCCACTACGAAAGGTAGCATATGGGATACACCATTCATTAGATGCTTATAAATTGTCTGACCCACAGATGATTTTTCTTCTGCCACTTCTTCCTTTGAAACTTCCTTATCAGCCTTATAAAGTTTAGTATTAGGGCTTAAAGCTTTTTCTATTAGCTCTTGGGGTTTGCTGATACCGTCAGATACTTTTGTTTCTACAAGTCTTTTGCCAGCAAACCTAGATTTTTCTACTCCTACATCTGCTGCTATAATAATTCCTTTTGCATCTTTTATTTCTTGACTTGTCAAGGCATTTTCTATACCTGTTGATCCATGAGTTTCAACCTTCATCTTATAACCCATTTCTTCTGCCTTGGTCTTTAAAGCTTCTGCCGCCATAAAAGTATGGGCTATGCCTGTAGGACAACCTGTTATAGCAAGGATATCATAGGAAGCTGAATCACTCGCTTCTTTTTTCTCTGTAAAGTCATCAGGAAACTTCTCTTTTTCCTTGGCTTCAATTATAGACAAAAATTCATCTTGATTATTAACTTCCAGTAAATCTTTTCTAAAACTTTCATCCATAAGCATGGTTGAAAGTCTTTGGAGAAGGATGATGTGGTCATCGGATGATTTTTCTGGTACCGCTATTAGGAAAAATAACTTGGTATTTTCTCCATCCAAGGATTCAAAGTCTGATCCTTGAGGTATAGTCATAGCCGCAAGTTGTGGATATTTTACAGCCTTAGATTTGGCGTGAGGGATAGCTATGCCTTCGCCTATACCTGTTGTTCCTGATTCTTCTCTTTTTAGGACGTCTTTTTTATAGATTTCTTTATCAGAAAGATTTCCACTTGTTTCCATCAAATCTACTAGTTTTGTAATTATTTCTTCCTTAGAACCTGGATTTTCACCAAGCCTTATAGAAGTTTTCTTCAATAAATCAATAATTTTCATATCCATCTCCATTTTTACATTTTTTCATAAAGACTATATATTTCTTCCTTGGTTCCCAAATTTTCTGAAAACGCTGTGGCAGATCCACTAGCTATAGAAAATTTAAAGGCCTCTTCATTGCTTAGGCCCTTATCCTTGGCATAAACAAAGCCTGCCACCATAGAATCTCCTGATCCTACCGAATCGACTAGCCTGCCTTCTGGCGCTTGGCAAAAGTATTCTTCACCATTTTCACAAATCATATAGGCGCCTTCCTTACCCAAGGAAACTATAATATTTCTTGCTCCTCTTTCTTGAAGTTTTTTGCTATAGCTTGAAAGATCCTTTTTATCTTTTATTTTAAGATTAAAAATTCCCTCAAGCTCTCTAAGATTAGGTTTTATAAGGTAGGGTTTTAATCCTAAGGAATCTTTTAGAGCCTTTCCACTAGTATCGACAATGATTTTTACATCCCTATCTTTTAACTTTTCCATAATCCTTTTATAAAAATCTTGGCCA
>JAUNLL010000015.1:0-15147 GCA_030532275.1 Peptoniphilus sp.
CCCAAGAACTTTGACATACTATATGAACTTGCAGAAGAATTAAATGCAGAAGTATCAGCATCAAGAGCGGCAGTAGATGCAGGCTGGATGCCTAAGGACAGACAAGTAGGTCAAACAGGTAAGACAGTAAGACCTGAACTTTACTTTGCTATGGGAATCAGTGGAGCGATCCAACACTTGGCAGGTATGGAAGAATCAGATCTAATAATAGCTGTTAACAAGAATGACGATGCACCTATCTACGACGTAGCAGACTTAGGAGTTGTAGGAAACGTACATGCCGTTGTACCTAAACTGACAGAATTGATCAGAAAAGAAAAAGAACTTAAGGCTGAAATCGGTTGATGAAAAATTAAATACTAACCCCTAAATCAGTATGTGGATTTAGGGGTATTTTAATGATAAAAATTAAAAAAATATCCATCAAATCACATCTTGAGTATTGACATTTCAACCTTTCTATATTAAAATGGCTGAAGTGTTTAAAAAGCCCCGGAAATTTTTTAATCACAGGAGGATAAAACCCAAATGAAGAGTTTTATGGCAAAAGCTGCCGAAGTAGATAGAAAATGGTATGTAATTGACGCAACAGATAAGGTACTGGGAAGACTTGCAAGTGAAATATCTATCAATTTAAAAGGTAAGAAGAAACACATCTATAACCCACATGTATATACAGGTGACTTTGTAATCGTTATTAATGCTGATAAAGTTAAATTAACAGGCAACAAATGGGATCAAAAAGTTCACGTAAGACACACAGGATATCCCGGTGGAAGAAAAGAAGTAGTTTATTCTCAATTAAGAGACAAACATCCTGAAAGAATTGTGGAATACGCAGTTAAAGGGATGCTTCCAAAGAACAGACTTGGAAGAAAAATGTACACAAAGCTGAAGGTATATGCAGGTGAAGAACATCCTCATCAAGCACAACAACCTGAAGTCTATGAATTTTAATTGAGGAGGAAAGTTAATGGAAAAATTACAATTTAGAGGAACAGGCAGAAGAAAAACTTCTGTTGCACAAGTTAGATTGTTACCCGGAAATGGTAAATTCACAATTAACGGAAGAGATTTAGACGAATACTTCGATTACGAAACCTTAAAGACTGTAGCTAAATCTCCGCTTATGTTGACTGAAACAATGGATCAATACGATGTAATTGTGAAGGTTTTAGGCGGCGGATATACAGGACAAGCAGGAGCGGTAAGACACGGCTTATCAAGAGCATTGATACAAGCTGATCCTGAACACAGATCGATACTTAAAAAAGCAGGATTCTTGACAAGAGATCCTCGCATGAAGGAAAGAAAGAAATACGGTCTTAAAAAAGCGAGAAAAGCTCCTCAATTCTCAAAGCGTTAATCAATTTAAAAGTTTTAAAACAAACCTTGGAAAACACCAACTTCCAAGGTTTTTTTATGCAAAAAATCAAGGGATACAAGGATGCATTTAACATGAAACTGCAAAACATCATCGCCCTTGCAAAAAACATGAAAAATTTAGGATATAGGCTCATAAAAAACAACTCATAAAAGTATGCATGAGCATCTTCCATGAGTTATCTTTGGGCGGTGAGATTTAAGGAAATATTATATTGTTTAATTACTTGAATTGTTTAAGATCTCCGATGGGTATTTCAGAATTCAATGTTATTTCATCTTCTTTCACAATAGCGTCATAGGCTTTGATGTTTACACCTTGTCGTTGCGCCTTATATAAATATCTTGCGAACTCCGGCTGCATCTTGTAATTGGGCAAAAAATATCTTGAGCCTTGTTTTTGAATTAAAAATAGGATATTGGACTCATAACTATCCTTGCCTGCACAGATGAGCTCTTTTAAGTGCTTTAATCCCCTAAGGGTAGGAGCGTCGGGAAAGTATGCCACAGAGTTTTCAAATAATGTGACACCCTTGATTTCGATAAAGCCTTTGACAAAATTTTCCTCTCTAAATCCTTCGTAGTAAATATCAAATCTGGAGTCTGCGTAGGTTTTTTCCCTTGAGATGAGAGTGAAATTAATATCTGTAAATATTTTTTTGTCAACAAGGGCATCATAGACGACTTTGTTGGGAGCTTGAGAGTCTATGTTTATCAAACTACCCTCCTTGTAGACAGACAGCAGAGTGTACTTTGTTTTTCTGGAGGGGTCATTATTCTCGGACAGTACCACATCGGCATCCTTTAAGAGCAACTCTCGACATCTTCCGGTATTGGGCACATAGACCTTGTGTTTTTCGCTACCTATGTAGCAATAACAGATAAATCTGTTGATTCTTTCGATAAATTTTCCCTTTAATGTATTTTTGTACTTCATGACAACTATTATATCATTGAAAAAAGAACTTACAGCATTTAAAATGGGTTAAGGTGATATTATGAAATTCAGAAAAGCAATTTCGGCGGATTTGGAAATAATAAATGAAATTTTTAAAGAAGGTTCAAGGTCTTTGGGAGCCTTGGGAGTGGACCAATGGCAGGGAAGTACGGTACCTGTTGCAGAGGATGAGAAGGGTTTTTATGTTTTGGAAGATGGGGAAGAAGTAACAGCTGTTGCCCTCATCATGGATTATGATCCTCAATACGACATGATATATGACGGACAGTGGAATTATGATGAAAATTACGTTGCAGTTCATAAACTGGCGACAAAAATCACATCGAAAAGAAAGGGTTACGGATCCACGCTTTTAAGGGAAATTGAAAAGCTTGCAATGGACAAGGGAGTTTATGTGATAAGAATCGATACCCACAGAGATAATTTGCCCATGAATAACTTGCTCATAAAGCAGGGATATAAAAGAGCGGGAAGGATTGAACTCATAGATGGCGGCAAAAGAGTTGCCTACGATAAAAAATTGATTTGAAAGGGATAAAATTGTAATAACCTGAGATTTGTTCTCAGGTTATATTAAATTTGAAAGAAATACTGTGGACAGTCCTAAAAATATAAAGAATCCGCAAGTATCGGTAAAGGCTGTTAGCATTATGGAAGATGAAACGGCAGGGTCTACATGTATGTGATCTAGCACCAAGGGAATTAAAAATCCCGCCACGCCTGCGACGATCATATTTAATACCATGGAAGCTGCCATTATTGCCATCAAAAAGGGATTTTGATATTTAATAGAGAGAATGAAGCCCGTTATAGTTCCCACTATGGCACCGTTGAGTATTCCCATGCCCACTTCTTTAAAAACGAGTTTCCAGTTGTTGCGCAAGTTTATTTCTCCCCTTGCAAGAGAAGTGAGAACTATGGAAAGAGTTTGATTGCCTGCATTTCCGCCCATGCCTGCGACTATGGGCATGGCGGCTGAAAGCGCCACTACGGTTTCTATGGTAGATGAAAACAAACCCACCACGCTTGAGGCTATAAATGCAGTGATCATGTTTATGCTCAGCCAAGGTATTCTGTTTTTAAAAGATTCGAAGAAGTTGGAGTCATATTCTTCGTACTTGTTAACTCCGCTCATAACCAAGATGTCTTCGGAGTACTCTTGATCGATGACGTGCATTATTTCGTCGGAAGTTATTATTCCCAATATGGCCATGTTTTTATTGACTACGGGCAAAATATCCAGGTCGTACTTGGTGATCAATATTGAAGCCTTTTCCTGGTCATCGGTGGCATATACGAAGAAGGGAAATTCTTTATACAGCATCGCCAAGGTGGTATCTTCAGGAGCGACCAATAGCTTTCTTAAATCTACGATGCCCTTTAATCTGTGGTGATTGTCGGTGATGAAGAGATATTCTATAATTTCGGTTTCCGGAGCTATGTCCTTGATCTTTGCCAGAGCGTTTTCTACGGTCAAGTGTTCCTTTAAGGCTATGTATTCAGTGGTCATTATACCGCCTGCGGATTCTTCATCGAAGGATAGTATCAAATTCAATATATTTGATTCCGATTCCTTCATGAACTTCAGAATATCCTTTCTTCTGTATGTGGGCATTACACCCAACAAGTCTGCTATATCTGCATTGTTCATATAGGAAAATATGCTTATAAGTTGGTCCCTAGTGAAGAAGGAACTTATGAGCATCTGCATCTCTTCCCAGGAGTTTTCAAGAATACCTGCAATATTTTCAAAACTCAATAAATTAATGAAGGTATTTATTTCATCATCTTCAAAGTTGTCCAATGCCTCCACAATATCCACATAGTGCATACCTTCGCATAATTGAGAGGCTACTTCCTTGTCTGAGCTGTCTATAATCTCCCTTATTTTTGAGATTCTCGTTTCTAAATCGGTTTCATAATAGTTTTTTGTGGTATCCATCGGTCTGCCTCCTTACATATTGGCAATTTCTTCCAAAAAACTGCTCATTGCTTTAGGTGTTTCATTAAAGGTCTTTGGGTACATCAGGTATAAATACTCCTTCGCTCTTGTCATGGCGACATAGAAAAGGCGTCTTTCCTCTTGGTATTCATCGGGATCTTTATCCGATCGCATCGACGGCAGCACATCATCTGTCAAATCTATTACATATACGCAGTCGTATTCCAACCCCTTCACTGAATGAATGGTGGAGATGCTTAAGTTTGAGTTTGCATAGGACTTTGTAGATATGAGGTACTCGAGATAAGCAAGCCTTCCCAATAGAGAATCCAATGATTTTTCAGATTTTGCGATCAATTTAAGCTGGTGGTAAAATTCCTTCAATTCCGTGTAATCGTAGTTGAATTTATTGGTGACATCCTTTAAGTATCTGTTGTAATTCAAGTTGTAGAATACAAACTCAATCTGATGGGATATATTCAATTTCTTGAGTTTGTTGAAGTCTGCCATCAGTTCAAAGATATTGTTTTTGTAAAACTCATTTAAACCCTTGTATCGCAGAAGGGTTTTAAATACATTGTCACCGGAGTTGTTTCTTATAAAATCCAAGTGTTTCTTTGATATGTATCCCTTTATTTTATAGTATATTTTAGAAAAAGCCTCAACATTTTTTTGATCTTCGGAAAAAGATATTATATTTAGAATATCCTGAACAATAAAATGACTGAAAAATTTAAGTTTAGAACCTCTGATGTTGAAATTCACGTTTTTTCTTTCAAGATACTCCACCAAGCTCAGACTGCTCAAATTATTTCTGTATAT
Source organism: Peptoniphilus sp. (assembly GCA_030532275.1). Lineage (GTDB taxonomy): Bacteria > Bacillota > Clostridia > Tissierellales > Peptoniphilaceae > Peptoniphilus_E. The sequence continues at coordinate 5,106 of JAUNLL010000015.1, forward strand.
TATGGCGTGAGAGAGGTCTTTGTTCTTCAGTATATTGTCATATATGAATTCATATTCTTCGGTATTGGTATTGACTTTTATTATGTTAACGGGTTCTTTGTACCCGTTGTCCGTGTAGATATTTTTCTCATATCTGTTTATATTTTTCGATATAAATAAATTAGAAGTGTTGACGATATTTTTTGATGAACGATAATTTCTGGACAGATAGTAGAATGTCAAATCTTTGTACTTATCCTTGAGATTTAACAGATACTGGGGGCTTGCTCCTCTAAAGGTGTATATGGACTGGTCGTCATCTGCCACGATGAATAAATTATTCTTAGGTGAACTGATTAATTGGATCAGCGCAAACTGAGAAAGGGAGGTGTCCTGTCCCTCATCTAATTGAATGTACTCATATTTGGAGCGTAATTTTCTCAACAGATAATTGTCCGATCGAAGGACTTTGAGAGCGTAGAGTATCATATCATCGAAATCTATTAAATTATTCCTTTGCTTATAGCTTTCATATCTCTCATAAATATCCCTGAAACCCGGAATTTTCGTATTTGAAAATTTTGGGTCAATCATGGAATTTTTTAAATAAGATATTTTATTTATTATATTTTCCAAGCTATTTTCCGACAAAGTCATCCTGTTTAGTTCATAGTACAAATTTGAAATCAATTTATATTTTGCAGAAGGATTTTCGTCAATCAGCTTAAAGGTTTTGCCCCTTAACCTTGAGTACATATGCAAAATCTTATAGCAAAAGGCATGTATGGTTGAAAACTCAGGCTTGACCTTTGAGTTGGGATACAACAGATTAAATCGCTTGGCAATATCCAAACTTTGTGATTTTGAAAAAGTTATGGTGAGTATCCTATCGGGACTGACTCCGCTCTTGAGCAGGTTGATTATTCTGTATAATAAAATTGTAGTCTTGCCTGAACCGGGGACCGCAAGGGTCAGAGCAGGACCTTGCAAATGAGAGATTGCTTTTAATTGTTCCTGTGATAGTTTCATAATATCCTCCACATCAATTTTAATGTTAAATAGGATATTATTCAATTTAAATAATATATTTTATGAGATTTGCTCTTTGTAAAAAATAAAATAGGAATAAGTATGGCGACTTTATATTATATGTACAATTAATGCCTTTAATAAATCAAAATGATGATATATAATTGAAATGAGGTGATTTATGAAGAATCCATTTAAGTCTTTTGACGATTTTTTAATAAATCTAATTAATAAAAAAATGAGCAACAAATTGTTTAATTTTTTATTTTTCCATATAACGAATTTAGGCGGAGCTATAAGCCTGACCCTGTTGGTGCTTTTATTGTTGTTGTTTAAAGGCAAACCGAGGATTTTAGGGTTGGAGTTAACGATTGCCCTTGCTGTCACCACTATCATAGTGCAGATACTCAAGAGAATTTTCACCAGAAACAGACCTTACTGGATTCTCGAAAATTTAAACACCTATGGGATTGATTTAAGCGATTATTCCTTTCCTTCGGGTCATTCGGCGGCGAGTTTTTCCGTGGCCACAGTGGTGGCTTTCAATTATCAAAAAATAGCGTTGTTGGTGATTTTAATCGCTTTGTTAATAGCTATTTCGAGGATTTATTTAGCAGTTCACTATCCGACGGATGTCGTGGCGGGGGTAGTTATTGGGACGCTATGTTCAATTTTGGTGCATTACAGGATTTTTCCTGCATTTTTAGAATATATAAAAGATAATTTAACTTTAGGAGGTAGTTTTTTATGGTGATGATTGATTTTTTGCAAAAGAGAAGATCGGTGAGGAAGTTTAAAAAGGATCTTGTATCCAAGGAAGATCTTGCGAGGATAAAGGGATATTGCGACACTATTGAAGAGAAATCTGAGGATATGAAGTTTTTCTTGATGGAAAACGGAGAAACAGTCTCAAAGGCTCTCAAAGGTAAAGCGGGATATGCAGGTGTCACCATTGAAGCTCCTCATTACTTAGGTATTGCCGTTGAAAAGGAAGATAGAAATTCCATGCTCACAATGGGATACACCATTGAGAGTTTAAATTCCACCATTGTAGAGATGGGTCTTGACACTTGTTGGCTCACTGTTAAAAATGTAGATAGTGCAACAATGAAATCTGTATTTGGCGAAGCCGGCCCTGATATAAAATACTTGATAGCCTTTGGATATAGAGAAGGCAAAAAGCTCTTTGAAGAAAATGCCGTCAGCTTCAGATATCCTTTGAGCGAAGTGGTATTTAGAGATAAAATCTGATAAACTATCAACATTGAATATCTTGAAGATAGAGCCCTTCTTGAAATTTTATCTTCAATAAGATATGCACCCTCTCACAGAAACTCTCAACCTTGGAGATTCGTAGTTGAAGATAGAGATGTGGTTTTATACATGGTAAAGACGGAAGATGAAGAAGACAACAAGGATTCCTTGGTGGATATGGGAATCGTGATGATGTACTTTGAAGAGATGGTAAAGAATTTGAACGTCTTCAGAAAGTGGGAAGTTGTTCTTGAAGATGAAGGAAACTATATAAAAATAGGAAAATTCTTAGTTTAATTTATTTAAAGATACCGGTGAGAGCCGGTATTTTTTGTGCAAAAATTTATGTAAAGGGCATTTTTTATATTGACTGATTAAAGTAGCAGATATATAATATATGAAAAGATATTCAATGAACAGTTAATCATATATTATAGAGGCGATACTATGTTAAAGATAAGAGGACTGGATTGTCCAATATGTACGGAAGATTTAAAAGAGCATAGAAAACAGGTGGGAGGACTAAAAACTCTGAGCAAGGACTTCGATTTGCTGAACATAGAAAAAAAGGACGATGTGGACAGTGACGAGCTCCTTGAAAACATAAGAGATCATTTAAAGCATGTGGGACACGACCATGACATCTCCTATGTGGAAGTGGATGAATATTATTTAAAGGATCTCACCTGCGGAGATTGTACTGCAAAAATAATCTCGAATATTAAAAAAATCCAAGGTGTTGAAGATGCGAATTTTAATTTTGCAATAGGAAAACTTTCGGTGCAACACGATTTAAACTTAAATAGTGAAGTATTGTTTAAAGATATAAGAAAAATAGTGGACAGAATTGAGCCGGGCCTTGAGATAACGAGCAGGGACCTAAGGATAAAAAGAAATATTTTCCAAGAAAACAAGGGTGAAATATTGAAACTGTCGGCGGTATTTATAGCCTTAGTTGCAATGATGGTTCTAACTTTGCCAGCTGCTGTGGAATTCACAGTCCTGTTGCTGCTCTACTTAATCGTGGCAAAGGATGTGCTGAAGACGGCCTTTGATAATATAAGGGCAGGGGAAATTTTCGATGAGAATTTTTTGATGAGCATAGCCTCCATAGGTGCTATCATCATTGGAGAAGCACCTGAAGCTGTAGCTGTAATGCTCTTTTATGAAATAGGCGAATTTTTTGAAGATTTGGCAGTGGAAAGTTCAAGGGATTCCATTAGAAATGCTCTGAATTTGAAAGCGGAATACACAAATTTGCTAAAAGATGGCAAAGTTTTACAAGTGGATCCCAAGGTTGCAGAGGTAGGCGACGTAATATTGGTCAGACCGGGAGAGAAGATACCCTTGGACGGTGAGATTGTCAAGGGAGACGGATTTATAGACACATCCAATATCACGGGTGAATCCATGCCGCTATATGTGAGCGAGGGAGATTATGTAAATTCCGGCTGCATAAATAAAAGTGCTTTGCTTCATGTGAAGGTTGGAAAGGTCTATGAAGATGGCACAGTGGCAAAAATCATCAATTTAGTTGAAAATGCATCTTCGAGAAAGGCGAAAAGTGAAAGGATAATAACGAAATTCGCGAGAGTGTACACTCCTACGGTAGTTGCTCTGTCGGTGCTCATAGTCGTAATTTCTCAGATGTTTAATTTGTTATCTCCAAGGGATGCGGTATTTAGAGCCTTGACCTTCTTGGTAATATCCTGTCCCTGTGCCTTTGTACTTTCCGTTCCCCTAAGTGTATTTGCAGGAATAGGCGCCGCATCTAAAAGAGCTATCTTTGTGAAGGGCGGAAATTTTTTAGAATCCCTAGCAAAGGTAAAACATATTTTTATGGACAAAACCGGCACGATCACAAAGGGAGTATTTGAAGTGGTCGATGTAATTGCAAAGGAAGAAGACAGGACACAACTGTTGAAATATGCCTATTTAGCAGAGAAGAACTCCACACATCCCATAGCTAAATCCATTGTCAACTACACAAAAAGCTATGAATTTGAAGGAGAAGTCCAAGACTTGCAAGAAGTGCCGGGCAAGGGAGTAATCTATTTTCAAGATGGAAACAAGATATATGTGGGAAACAAATCCTTGCTTGAAACCGGCGGAGTTGAATTTGAAGATTTGAATTCACCGGGAGTGCAAGTGCATGTGGCGGTGGATAAAAGATACTTGGGCGCTTTGATTTTAAAGGATGCCGTGAAGGATAGCGTAAAGGAAAGTATTCAAGAACTTAAAAACAGGGGAATTAAGATAACCCTTCTGTCAGGCGATTTGGAAGACAATGTAAAGGCGGCAGCCCTTGAAGTGGGAATTGACGATTATTACGGACGACTTTTGCCTCAAGACAAAGTTGAAAAATTGGAAGAGGCCACGGAGAAGAAGGACGGTTTGGTCGCCTTTGTGGGAGATGGAGTAAATGATGCTCCTGTGCTTGCAAGAGCGGACATAGGCATATCCATGGGTGATTTGGGATCCGACAGTGCTGTTGAGGCTTCGGATATAGTGCTTTTGACAGATGATATTTCAAAAATAGTGGAGGGAATTGACATCTCAGAACACACAAGAAAAATAGTTATTCAAAATATCGCCTTCGCCTTGGGAATAAAAATAGTATTCCTGATACTGGGATCTTTAGGTATGATAGGAATGTGGGCGGCGGTATTTGCCGATGTGGGAGTTACTTTAATAGCGGTGTTAAATTCCATGAGAGCGCTTAATTACCATAAAAGCAGTAAAGACTTGAAAGTTTAAATTTCAAGTCTTTTTTTATGTGAGTACAAGTTTAAATCCTATAAGCATAATTTCTGTATTATAATTAGCATGAGGTGGGATTATGTGGGCATTGCTTTTGATGTCGGAACTCATGGGAATTTATGTGGCAAGCGTCATGAAAATCAGTTCTATTCTTTGTCTTTTTGCCATAATATCTCTGATGATTTTATATAAAAATGCTGATATAAAAAACAAAAGATACATAGCTTTACTGGCGATCTTTTTTATTTCAATCATTGCAGTAAATTTCAGAAATAGAAATGTTCAGCGAGATTATGTCAGCCTTGAGGGAAAAATAACTCAAGACTTTATGGGAAATGAAAATAAATTTATATTTTCAGATAAATATTTCAATAAGTATCTAATATACACGCAGGAAAAATCGAAGGTAGGGGACAAGGTGAGAATTAAAGGTGAGGTGCATATACCTGCCGGCAAAATGAACCCCTATGATTTTGATTACAAAAATTATCTGAGAGCAAAGGGAATTGACTACATAGTGTACTGCGACAGCGTGCAATACATGGGAAAATCCTATATCGATAAAGTCAGAACTGATTTTAGAGAGTATGTGGAGAGTACCACAGCCTATTTGCAAGAGGATAATCAGAAGATTGTCATGTCCATACTTCTTGCCAATACCGACTACATGGACGAGATGAGCAGGAGCGATTTCAGAGAAACGGGATTGTCCCATGTCCTAGCGGTTTCAGGATTGCACATAGGCATAATATTCTATGTTGTCGATGTACTGCTTAAATTGGTGAGAGTGTCTAAAATCAAGCGAAGAATCATCGCCATTTTGCTGACGACCACTTACATATACTTGATATATTTTCCCGTGGGAGCTATGAGATCCTTAATTATGTACATCCTTCTTTTCATGAGTTTTTTAAGCAGGAGGAAGTACAAAGCCAAGGACGGATTGATTCTATCTACCATTATAACTTTGTTGATAAATCCCTATGGATTTTATTCTCCATCCTTCATATTTAGTTATCTGAGTGTACTGGGGATACTTTTATTTGCAAATAAAATAAAGATAAAATTGGGTTCGGTGTATTTGAGAAATTCGGTAGCCATCACCCTTGCCGCATCTGTGATGACAATTCCGCTATCACTGTATTATTTTAATTCCTATTCAGTGTTGGGAATTCTTTCAAATATACTGATTTTACCCCTTTACACATTGGTGATAGTGCTTTCCTACACTATGATGTTCTTTAAATTTCTTTCGCCCATTATTTCTCCTACGGTGGACCTGATCTTAAATATTGTGAGTTTGCTGGTACAGGCCGTAAGAAATTTGAATTTCATAAACATAGAATTGCCTGCGGATATTTCTCAAATAGCCATATACTATTTATTTTTGATGTTGGTGGTAAAGAGAGATATTTTTGCAAGGTATTACGCCTTTAACAAATCCATATTGGCATCTGCGGTGCTGATCTTATCCTTGAGCATATTCAATTACATAGATGATCGGGAAGATCTCAAAATGGATTTTTTGTATGTGGATCAAGCTGAATGCACCTTTATAAAAGCCGGTAAAAGCAGCATAATGGTGGATGCGGCGGGAAACTATGACAAGGAGTACAGAACGGGGAAAATTTACACTTTAAATTATCTAAAGCACAATTCAATTCGCGAGATAGATCATCTGTTTTTGACCCATTTTGATGAAGATCATGCCGAGGGACTGTTGGATATAATCGATGAAGTAAGGATAAGGAATGCCTATGTATCCTATTTTGAAGATAATGAATACCTAAGTGCTTTGTTGGAAAGAGGAACGGATGTATATCTTGTGAAAAAAGGTGATATAATTGACATAGGGGATGATGTCCGCATAAAGGTTATTTCCGATTCAGAAAGATACAGAGATTCAAACAATAAATCCATGGTGTTCATCTTGGAGTGTGGAGGATTTAAAAGTCTGTTCACGGGAGATATTCACAAAGAGGCGGAAGAATACATAGACTGTGATGTGGACTTGCTCAAGGTAGCCCACCACGGTTCAAAGACATCTACAAGTGAGGATTTTTTGAAGAGGACAACTCCGCTATATGCAACCATAAGCGCAGGCGTGGACAATTACTACAATCATCCTGATATTGAAGTCATAAACAGGTTAAAGGATGCTAACATTATTTGGAAAAGCACAAATTACCACGGACAAATCACTTTGAGCATGGCAGATGGAGAAGTCGAGTTTACTTCTTACTTGGAAGACAAACTAAAAATAGATTCATGGATAGCTGTGGGTGCATTATTATTGATGATATTTATATATAAATTTGGTGATTATTTTGTTGTACAGAGAACTTTACAGAGGAGATATTAGGGGAGCATATTTATTTTATGGATATGAAACTCTGCTTTTAGACAATACTTTGGAATATATTATAAAGAAACACACGAAGAAGGACTTTAGAAGTTTTAATTTGAGTTTCCTTGACGGTGAAAATCTCACGGAAAACGATCTGATTTCCTCATGTGAAACTCTGCCCGTTTTTGCTGAAAAAGAGTGGTGGTAGTGAAGAATATGGCGGAATTCACCCTGGGACTTAAGAAGAATTTCTATGAGTTCATAGATGATTTGGCGGATTTTGTAATACTCATATTTTTAGATAGAAATAATGAATTGGACAAAAAAAGAAAATTTTTTAAACACTTTAAACAGAGCAAGAGAGATGTGGAATTTGCAAAGTTAAAGGGAAATGACGCCAACAGATTCGTCGCAGAGTACTTTACGCTCAAGGGTTACAAGATAAGCAATGCCGATAATATGTACTTCATAAATAAATCCAATTACAATTCTAAGGACATCGATATATCTCTCTACGATTTAAAAAATGAAATGGATAAATTGTTTTCTCTTGCCGAGGGCGATGTGGTGACTAGGGATATGATAGACAAATCTCTTTCAGAAAATAGAGATTCCAATATTTTCAAGTTTTTAAACGCCCTCTCATCAAGACAAACAGAGAGGTCCTTGATGGAATTTAACAATCTGTATAACTTAAATGAACCTCTGCAGAGAATACTCTACATGATAATAAGGCAGATGAGGTTCATGATGATGTATAAAAATTTAAGTGAAGTGGGATATAACAGAGCGGAAATACAGAAAGAAATGAGCATAAGCCCCTATGAATTCAATAAAATTGCAGATTATAGCAAAAATTTCCCGTTAAAGGATCTCTATGCTATACACAAGGATCTCACTGAAGCTGACAATTTGATAAAAACCACAGGGGTTAGCGACAAGTTGTTAATTGAAATGCTGATAGTTCAAATCACATCTAGATAGAAGCTGCTCTTTATAAAGGGCAATAAAAATAAGCCTGTGAATTTTCTCAGGCTTTTTATCTTAAATCCAAAGATGTTACAATGGGAAAATTATTTATTTAGTTTTTTAGCTAAGCTCGATAATTTTCTGGACGCCGCATTTTTATGGATTACATTTTTATGCGCAGCCTTTTTAAGTTTTTTGTCAACAGTTCTTAAAAACTCTCTTGCTTCTTGGATATTGCCTTCTTCCAATGCTCCTTCAAACTTCTTAATTTCAGTTTTTATTCCAGTTTTTATAGACTTGTTGCGTGCTGCATTTCTTTTTGCCACTTCAATTCTTTTTAAAGCTGATTTAATATTTGCCATGTAATTCACCTCCACGATTTTTACGCTCTTAGTATTCTATCACTTTAAGTGCTCTATTGCAAGATATCACTTAAAAAAATCCAGTTCAATCTTATTACAAAAATCCATTCCTGCATTTGTGAGCTTTAAATTGTTCTCATCAACAGAAATTAAATTCAATGAAATATTTTTTTTGATGGGATTTTTATATTCTTCAAAAAAATCAATTTCAAAAATTTCTTCAATTAGGGCTATATCAATTCCCTCATTTAAACGCAAAGCCATCATAATATGTTCATTTAACCTGTCCTTTTTTGTCAGGGTTTCAAAGTCAGATATTGCGAAGTTCCCTTCGCTGATTAAATGAAAATACTCCTTGAAATCTGCAGTGTTCCAAAATCTGATATTGTCTATATTTGAATGCGATGACATCCCCAAACCCAAGTAGTTTTTCAGTTTCCAGTATCTGAGATTGTGCATAGATTCATATCCCTTGCGGGCAAAGTTTGAGAGTTCGTATTGATTATAGCTTAATTTTTCAAGCTCGTTGCGCATAAAATGATACATTTTTCGATCTTCGATTTCCTCGGGAAAATCATATTTTTCTCGGTGGTCGTATAAATAGGTTCCCTCTTCCAGAATCAGCGAGTAGTAGGAAATATGCTTGGGCTTTAAAAAATTTATACATTCTATGGAATTTTCTATATCTTTAAGGTCTTGAGAGGGAAGTCCCAACATCAAGTCAAGGCTGAAATTTTCAACGTCTAAATTTTTTAAAGTGTCAACACAGGTCAAGATATCATTTTTTGTGTGTATTCTACCTATTTTTTTCAACAGATGATCGTCGAAAGACTGAGCACCCAAGGAAAATCTGTTCACTCCCGCCTTTAAGTAGTCTTTTATTTTATTGGCGCTTGCGGAATTGGGGTTCATCTCCAGGGTGATTTCAGCATTTGATTTTATTTTTGTGAGATTATTTATAGCTTCAATTGTCTGTGTGATATAGTAGCTGTCTACGGACGAGGGAGTGCCTCCTCCTATGAATATGCTCACTATTTCCTTGTTTTTTAAGAAATCTGCATAGAGTTTTATCTCATCGTACAAGCAGTTGAAGTACTTTGCCACAACATCATCTTTTATCACCGATGAACAGAAGTCGCAATAATAGCACCTGCTTTCACAAAAGGGAACATGCACATATAAAGACAGTTCCCTTTGATCTGTGTATAAATTTTCTATAAAACTATTTTTCTTCATCGAATTTCAAAACCGAAAGGAAGGCTTCCTGTGGCACTTCCACATCGCCTACCATCCTCATGCGCTTCTTACCTTCTTTTTGTTTTTCAAGCAGCTTTCTCTTTCT
>JAUNLL010000015.1:15157-21208 GCA_030532275.1 Peptoniphilus sp.
GTCCTTTCTAAGGGCGCGTATGGTTTCACGGGCTATTATCTTATTGCCTATGGCTGCTTGAATGGGTATTGCAAATTGATGTCTGGGTATTATATCCTTGAGTTTTTCGCAGATTTTTCTGCCCTTGCTGTATGCTGTGGATTCGTGAACTATTATGGAAAAGGCATCAACTAAGTTTGAGTTTATGAGTATATCCAGTTTTACCAACTGGGATTCTTCATATCCCTTCAGCTCATAATCGTAGGAAGCATATCCCTTGGTCTTTGATTTCAGCGCATCAAAGAAATCGTATATGACTTCGTTTAAGGGCAGATCATATTTTATCAAGGCTCTGGTTTCTTCCAGATATTCCATATTGATGAATTTCCCACGTCTGTTTTGACAAAGTTCCATGACTGAGCCGACATATTCCGTAGGTGTCATTATTTCTGCTGTTACTATGGGTTCTTCGGTCATCATTATCTCGGTGGGATCGGGCAAGTTAGAGGGATTTTGAATCATCATAACTGTTCCGTCCACCTTTGTAACTTTGTAGATTACCGAGGGAGCCGTGGTGACCAGATTCAAATCGAATTCTCTCTCCAGTCTTTCCTGTATTATCTCCATGTGGAGCAGTCCCAAGAAACCGCATCTGAATCCGAAACCCAAGGCTACGGAACTTTCCGCTTCAAAGTCCAGTGCCGCATCGTTTATTTGCAGTTTTTCAAGAGCATCTCTGACTGCTGTGTATTCTTCTCCTTCTCCGGGATAAATTCCGCAATAGACCATGGGTACTACTTTTTTATATCCGGGATAGGGTTCTACATCCTTTTTTCCTGCGGCGATAATGGTGTCACCCACAGTGGCTTCCTTTACATTTTTAATGCTTGCGGCTATGTACCCGACATCTCCTGCGGACAACTTATCCAGTGGCATGTGTCCCGATGTGGTCACACCCACTTCCACGACTTCGAATTTTTTTCCTGTGGCGTACATTTCTATTTCATCGCCCGGTTTAACGCTGCCATCTCCAATTCTCACATAGCAAATTACACCCTTGTAGCTGTCATAATAGGAATCGAAAATCAAGGCTCTCAGCGGAGCATTTTCATCTCCCGACGGAGCAGGGATATCTTCTATGATTTTTTCTAAAACTCTCTCTATGCCTATTCCGTTCTTTGCGGAGATAAGAGGAGCATCTTCAGCATCAAGTCCGATTATGTCTTCAATTTCCTTTTTTATTTCATCGGGTCTTGCGCTGGGCAGATCGATTTTATTCAGTATGGGCACCAGCTCCAAGTCTTGGTCTATGGCAAGATACACATTGGCAAGAGTTTGAGCTTCGACCCCTTGAGAGGCATCTACTACTACCAAGGCGCCCTCGCATGCGGCAAGAGATCGTGAAACTTCGTAGTTGAAGTCCACATGACCGGGAGTGTCGATTAGGTTGAAAATATACTCTTGCTTGTCCTTTGCCTTGTATACCAACCTTATGGCCTTGAGTTTGATGGTTATGCCTCGTTCCCTTTCCAGCTCCATTGAGTCCAACACTTGAGATTCCATTTCCCTCTTTGTGAGCATGCCGGTGTCCTCGATGAGTCTGTCAGCTAAAGTTGACTTACCATGATCGATATGAGCTATAATTGAAAAATTTCTTATATATTTTTGTCTGTTACTCATTTTAACCTCCTATTACACCGAGTTTTGAAAGCGGCCAAAAGCGAAGTTTTACAATTCCCTTTATGGATTCCCTTTCAACTGGACCGAAAAGTCTGGAATCTGAAGACTTGCCCGGGTTTCTGTTATCTCCCATGACGAAGTATTGATTTTCGTCCAAGGTCCATGAAGAATTCTCGTATATTTGAGTTTCAATACCTTGTTCAATATAAGGTTCATCTAATTTATTTCCATTTACATAGACAGAGCCTTCTTCTATCAAGACGCTGTCCATGGGTTTTGCGATAACTCTCTTTATATATTCCTTGTTTTCTTCGATGGGCGATTCTATTATCACCACATCTGAATAGTTAGGATCGCTGAAGTACAAAGGGAACACCAAGGCTATAAGTCTGTCCTTACTTTGAAAAGACGGTTCCATTGAAACGCCGCTGACTATATTGGATGTGAATACAAAACGTCTTATTATCAACGCCAAAACTACAGCTACGGCAAACATAAAAACATAACTCATAAAGCTTTCTTTTTTCTCTTTCATTTAATTCTCCTGACATAAATTTATGAAATGTACAAAATTTTTAAAAAGTTAATTTAAACTAAGAAGTATTTTAACACAGATTAAGGATAAATTAAATAATAGCAGGTTTTAGAAACAGCATTAAAAAATAATTTCAATGTAATTGTGCGCTTTTGGCACAAAAAGAATTTATTGTTTGTCTACACTGTGATAAAGGGTTATAATATAAATATAAGGAGGATGTTTATGAGCAAGAAAAAATTAGCAAAATTTAAAACACCACACACATATGCAATTATTTTTGTAGTCGTAGTGCTTTCCTGGCTACTTACTTTTTTAGTGCCTGCAGGAAAGTTTTCAACTCATGAAGTTGAGTACAAAGATTCAACGGGAGAAACTAAATCCAGAACAGTTTTAAGGGCGGAAACTTTCAGATATAAATACAATTTAAATGAAGAATTTTTATCTGAAAACTTACCCAAATTGGCTGAAGATGAAGCTCTATTGGAAGAAAATGGAGTTGATATTGAAGCCTTTAATGCGTACATAGAATCTGCTCCTCAAGAGTTCACTCAAGGGGATTTAGATGAAGTAGGACTTACAGATGATACATTGTATGATATTTACGGAGAAGATTTTTACGATACATCCAAGAAACTCAATAAGACTGCGGGAATCTGGGGAACTGATGATTTCGGCGGATTCGGGTTCTTGAATTATGTATTTGAAGGTTTGGTAACAGGAGATAAATACGGTTCGGCTGTAGGGATTGTAGCCTTGCTGTTAGTAGTAGGAGGAGCTTTTGAGATCATCATGGCCACAGGTGCCATAGATGCGGGCATTTATGCTTTTATCGACAAATCAAGGGGACTTGAAAGATTGGCGTTGCCCATTTTATTCTACCTGTTCTCATTGGGAGGAGCTACCTTTGGAATGAGTGAGGAAGTTGTACCCTTCTCCATGGTCATGGTTCCCTTTGTAATAGCCTTGGGATACGACTCAATCGTTGCCGTTACGGTTACCTTTGTCGCATCACAAGTTGGAAATGCGGTATCTTGGATGAGCCCCTTCAGCGTGGCCATTGCACAAGGTATTGCGGGAATTCCCGTACTTTCAGGGGCAGGCTTCAGACTTGTATGTTGGTTTGTAGTAACAGGACTTGCAGCGGCATACATGATGTACTATGCGGAAAAAATAAGGAAAAACCCCACTGAATCTCCAATGTATGAAATAGACAACAAGGTCAGAACTAGATTCCATGAAGAAAAATCAGACCAAGAGTTTAAATTGGGACACAAGATAATTTTATTGGAAATGCTTGCAGTGCTCATTTGGATAATATGGGGAGTAATGGCAAAGGGATACTACATTCCTGAAATAGCTTCACAATTTTTCGTAATGGGATTTGTAGCAGGTATTACAGCAACTATCTTTAAATTAAACGGAATGACTTTAAATTCCATGGCTTCTGAATTTCAAAAGGGAGCTTCAGGCCTTGCAGGAACAGCAGTTGTAGTAGGTATGGCTAAGGGAATACTAATAGTATTGGGCGGTAGCGATGCAAACAGCTTCTCAACCTTGAACACCATACTTAACTCCATGGGAGGACTATTGCAAGGAGTTCCTAAATTCATAGCTGCGGTGGGAATGTATATTTTCCAAAGCTGTTTCAACTTAGTTGTAACTTCCAACTCAGGACAAGCCGCTTTGACCATGCCTATTATGGCACCTCTTTCCGACCTGGTAGGAGTATCAAGACAAATTGCTGTACTTGCTTATCAAATGGGAGCTGGATTTGTAGATGCCTTTACACCTGTAAGTGCCAGCTTGATAGGAGTTTTGGGTGTTGCTGGAATCGATTGGTCGAAATGGGCTAAATTCCAAGCGAAGATGCAATTGTTCCTATTTGTAATAGGATGTATAGTATTGTTCATAGCCGTATCAATCAATTTTCAATAAGGAATGATATTATGGTAACAATCATTAGAAATGTAAAAACCTATACTCCCGATTACATCGGAGAAAAAGATATTTTAATATTTAATGACAAGATCGCAGCTGTGGAGGACAGCATTGAAATAAAACTTCCGGAAAATATAGAAATAAAGGAAATAGACGGAAGTGGAAAAGTTTTGGTGCCTGGATTTATAGACTGCCATGTCCATATAATGGGCGGAGGAGGCGAAGGAGGTTTCGCCACCAGAACTCCCGAGGGAACATTGACCACCTTTACAACTGCAGGAGTGACGACGGTGGTGGGAACTGTGGGTACAGACGGCATAGGCAGAGATATCAACGCTCTTTTGGCAAAGGCGAGAGGTCTTGAAGAAGAGGGGATAAGTACCTATGTCTACACCGGAGCTTACAGAATACCCTTGCCGACACTTACAGGCGATGTCATGAAGGATATAATGTCCGTTGATAAAATAATCGGTGTCGGAGAAGTGGCACTGTCAGATCACAGATCCTCTCAACCCACCTTTGAAGAATTCATAAGGCTTGCATCAGAAGCGAGAGTGGGAGGAATGCTCTCGGGCAAGGCAGGCATAGTCAATATTCACATGGGTGACGGAAAATCCAATTTGGACTATTTAAACAGAGCAGTGGATGAAACTGAAATTCCCATCAGCCAATTTCTTCCGACGCACATGGGAAGAAATCCCGAGCTTTTTGAAGAGGGAATCCAATACATGAAGCGTGGAGGCTATTGTGATTTTTCAGGAGCTGAAGATCCTGATTTATGGGAGAGAGAATATGGCGAAGTGAGATATTCAAAAGCCGTAAAAAGACTGATCCAAGAGGGAATTGACTTAAATAACTTCACCTTCACATCGGACGGTCAGGGAAGTTTTCCCATGTTCAATGAAAAGGGAGAATACCTGGGCATAGGAGTAGGCACTTCGGCATGTCTGATAGAAGGCATAAAGGAATGTGTATTCAGAGAAGATATTCCTCTGGAAATCGCTATAAAGGGACTTACGTCCAACCCTGCAAGAATCTTAAAGATGAAATCAAAGGGTAAGATAGAAGTCGATTATGATGCCGATTTGAATCTATTAGACGAAGAAACACTGGATATCCATACTGTAATAGCCAAGGGAAAAGTCATGGTGGAAAAGGGAGAACCTGTAGTATTCGGATTTTTTGAAAAGAAAAATTAAATAACTTGTTTTTGCAATAGGGCAGATAGAAACTGATCTCCTCAAAAGTTCAGTTCCATCTGTCCTATTTTTATGTGTCATAAATAAAATTAAAAATTTCATTATAAAGCCTTGACAATCTTTGACCAACAATGTAATATATAAACATAAGCTTTAGCACTCGGTATAATAGAGTGCTAATAATAAGGTGATATCTTGGATAAGAGAAAAATAGATATTTTAAATGCCATAATAAATTCCTATATCAGTTCGTCAAATCCCGTAGGTTCAAAAACTTTAACTAAGGAATTTGACTTAGGGGTAAGTTCTGCGACCATTAGGAATGAGATGGCGGATTTGGAAGATTTAGGTTATCTGAGCAAACCTCACACATCGGCGGGCAGAATACCCTCTGATAAAGCTTATAGATTTTTTGTAGATGAACTTGTAAAGGACAATTCGATTTTTGAATATTATGAAGAAGAATTTCAAGAGATAGAGTCGATGCTTCTCGAAGGAGTTACGAAGATAAGCGATATATATGAGAATGCCACAAGGATTTTGGCAGAACTCACCAATTGCACCTCTTATCTGATTTCCTTTAAAAGGCCCGACACTAAGATCAAATTAATTCAACTTTTCAAAATAGACAAACATTCGATATTGCTGATTATCATCGGAAATAAAGGGGTAGTTGAACATCAGCTCATAGATATTGATGCCTTTATCAGTGAGAGT